>DATMWK010000036.1:0-4915 GCA_035562555.1 Nitrososphaera sp.
CTCAACAGAATGCCATCAGGGTACGATTATGCACTCGAGTTCCGCCATGCATCATGGCAGACTGAGGGACCTTGGGAAATGCTAAGACACTATAATGTTGCGGCTGTAATGACAGATTCGCCGGATCCAAAGCTGCGGTACCTATCAGAGGTCATATTGACTGCGGACCATTCGTTTATCAGATTTCATGGCAGGAACAAGGGTTATTGGTATAACTATCTTTATGGAGAAGAAGAACTGAAGCCTTGGACTGAAAAGGTAAGCAAAATAACAAAAGACCCTGAAGCAAAGAGATTGCGAATTTACTTCAACAACCACTATGGTGGCAAGGCTGTTGTTAATGCCATCCAGTTCAAAGAGATGGTTGAAGGAAAGGAATCCTCAAAAAAGGAAAAGGATGTAAAGGAGAAAATATTGGATGCTTTAGCCAGAGCAACTACCCAAAAGAAACTCGCTGAGTAAAAGTGTGTATCTATTATGTAGGATGAACCTACATATCCCACAGTGGCTTCAATTCCTTCCTTGGAACCTATTATGACCTCTATATATAGCGTTGTTATTGTTATTGCCTTAGTAGAAGAAAGATCAAAGGAATAACAAGACCTTGATACTTTATGATTGAGTAAAATCGTGAAAGAGTTTAGCACAGCTTTATAGCTGAGCAAGTCAGAGGCTGACGTTAGTTACTTAATAGTAGTTGTTACAGTCGACCATCTTCTCATCCATTGTAGTAAGTTTATCATGGACTCTACTAATTCCTGTCCTTTAGGCGTGAGGCGATATTCGACCCGAGGAGGAATTTCGTTATATGAACGTCTCTCTAGTATACCGCTTTTTTCAAGCTCGTGTAACCTGTAAGCAAGTGTCTTGCTGCTGAAACCCTTGAGAGTCTCCCGGAACTTCTTATACCTGACTGGACTGGTAGAGCAGCATAGTGGTATTAGAATTTCAAGGGTTCCTCTCTTCGTAATCAAGTTTCTAAGCTTTGCGGTTTCAGCCATCAATGAAGAGGGGTTGTATCCTTCAAAATTACAGCTATCTTTGTAGAGGGGAAGTTCTCGCCTTCCAATATGGTTGTTGTTTTTCTTCTTCTTTGTTTCCATGTCTACACTAACTGTCATCGTTTATCCTTGACAACTTAAATAGTTTCTATAGTAAACCATCATGATAGAAAGGAAGAATCAACAACAAGACATCAAGAAAACAATACGCAAGACATACAGCAAGATAGCACTGCAAGATAGTAACGAATCTGGCACCTCCTGCTGTGCGCCTACCTGCTGTTCTGGCGGAAATGGAGGAATAGGTTCGCCAACACATGCTGCTACGGTCGTAGGTTATGAGATAAGTGAGCTTGAATCTGTACCACAAGCATCAATTCTCGGAGTTGGCTGTGGCGCTCCAGTCAAGTTTGCCGATTTGCAGAGAGGCGAGACGGTTGTGGATCTTGGCTCAGGGGCTGGTATCGACATATTTTTGTCAGCAAAGAAAGTGACACCTGATGGTAGGGTTATTGGAATTGACATGACTGATGAGATGCTTGAGCGAGCAAGAAGAAATGTAAAAGATGGCGGATACACCAATGTAGACTTTAGAAAAGGAGATATTGAAGAAACAATTCCTGTTGATGAGAACTCTGCTGACGTAGTCATTGGCAACTGCGTCATCAATCTCACGACAGATAAAGTAAAAGCGTTCAAAGAGATCCACAGAATCTTAAAAAATGGGGGCAGAATGGTGATCTCTGATCTTGTCTCTGAAGGGAAAATCAATCCAAAAGAGTCGATAGATCTGGATAGATGGAGCAGCTGCATTGATGGTGCGTGCGTTGATCAAGGACGACTACATTGCAAGCATTAGAAAAGCTGGCTTCCAAAATATCAATGTGCTTGAAGAACGGCCATATATGGAGGAAGATGCGCCAGAAACAGGTGGCAGAAAGATAATGAGCATGGTAGTGAGGGCGGTAAAGTGATCAAATTCGGTAGCAAGTCAGAAAAGCCAGCTGAAAGAACGATATTGTTTGTTTGCGTCGAGAATGCGGGTAGGAGTCAGATAGCTGAAGGGTTCCTTAATCAAAAGTATGCATCAAAAGGCTATCGAGCAATTAGCGCTGAGACTAGACCTGTTTCTCAAATCAATCCTCTTGCAGTTCAGGTAATGAAGGAAGTGGGCATTGACATCAGCAGCCAGAAATCCAAGATAATTACTGAGGATATGATCAGAAGTTCAGCAAAATCAGTAGACATGGGCTGCATAGACAAGGCTAAATGTCCTGCTCTCTGTGTATATGTCTGAAGATATACAGATTGCCTTGCTTACAAGAAGCGAAATTGAATGGTTCTTAGGAAAGCGGCAATTGTCGAAATCTTACGAACGCATGATGCGTGCTGTTCTTAATAAAAAACTTCGGACTTGGGAGCAGCTGGAGCGACCACTCCTTGAGGGTTAGGGATTCCTAGCGGCTACCATTAGCAGTAGCAGCGCTACTACAGTTAGTAGCGGTATAGATCACTGTCCCGCCTGCACAATCCGGTCAAGCATAGTGGCCTCTAGAGTTGCGCCTCGTGAGATGGAACCAAATCAAGGAGACGAAGAATATGAAAAAATGCTCCGGCCGGGATTTGAACCCGGGATCAGCGACTCGAAAGGAGTGGTTTCACAGGATACCCCGCTTCAAATTCCAGCCGTCTCATCTTCATCACCATCATCATTAACAACAACCTCTATCAACTGGGATAAATACAGAGAATATCTGTATTCAAACCTGCGACCAAATACCGCACGGCTGGCTTTGAAATATGGTAGGAAGTACTCCTATGTCTTAGACCAGATGGATATTAAAGACCTGCTCTCTCTGCCGCCCGCAAAACAAAGACATATCATGAAGGCTCTAGCAAATCTTGCAAAATATAGTGGAGTATATGAAGAGTGGAACAAACTACGAAGACAACACCAACTTAAGTGGTCATCTACTAACACGCTAGATGTCTTTCAAAGGATTATGAACAATGGCACGACGTACAATAACATGCTAAATTATGTTAAACAGGTTCTGGCAGTTCTTCCACTCTCGCATGCTAGCGTAGGAATGTTTGGAACGTTGACAGGTCTTCGACCTATCGAGGTTTGTAAAAGTGTTCAGTTGATCCATACAGACCTGCCCAATTATCTAAATTCTGACCTTTTTATCTTGGAACATTTCAAATGGAAGGACATCTTCATAAGAAGGACAAAAAAATCGTTTATTAGTGTCATGACAGACCGACTCTTGCAGATAGCCAAGACTGCAGATGTCCAATCGTATACATCCATCTACGCTTACTTGCACAAGCGTGGCTTACCAATGAGAATGAATTATTGTCGCAAAATATTTGGGACACACCTACGTTATTGCGGCATTGAAAGCGAGATGGTCAATTTGCTTGAGGGTAGAATCTCTCCTGAGATCTTCGTCAGACATTATTGGTCTCCAAACGTGAAGCAAGATATTGAGCGGATAAGAAAGGCAATAGATGGTTTGGCTGATCGGTTATTATAATGTTCTACATTATTGATACCTCAATTTTAACGCCGAGTTGAGATGTTATATTGCTAAGAACAAATGATTTAGTCTGATTCGTTATAAACTCAATTGACTTTATTTCTATATAATATGGAGTAAGATTTGACATTACTACTATTGATGTTGCAACTTGTATGACAATTTTGACCCAAAAACTCCCTCATGTATGGTGAGAATTGCGTTTATAGATGCCGCTGCATCTGCTAATTGCTATCCTGCGAAACCGTTATTCTAATGAATAAGATAGACGTTCTTCCTTTTATTTATCCAACTATCGGGCTTTGACACAAGCAGGCCAAGCTAGTCCTTCTTTTCTTTCAGCAGTTTAAGAGAGTTAATTTATGACATACCCATAACTAGCAATCGGAAAGGCTCTCTACAATTATGCTAATGAATGACAATTTTGGCCTTAATTTGTTATTATACAAGGGGTATTAGGTCGTAATCTACATAGTTTATTGACACCTATATAGAACACGGAGGAAGTAAATTTATGCATGGGCGCTAGCTGATGGCTAATGATAGATACAGCGTCTGGCTTACAGTCTAGTATTACAGTGCCAAAGGTCCAACCTATTTCTGATATCATAAAAAATCTTGAAGCAATATCGTGCGATGTGTGCCAAGGGAGACTGGCCTTATATGATGTATATGTCGACAGTGGTATTGCTAATGTTTCTTTTTTGAAAAGATTTTGCTCTGACTGTATTCAAAAAATAACGGGTTAGTACTACTATTCTACGCTCTTTTATTAGTTCGCTTCCTTATCGTATACCAAAAAGACGGTCTATAATAACTAACATAATAGCAGCAATTCCAGCGCTTGCAGGTATAGTTATTATCCATGCATAAATAAGGCGTTTTCCTACTCCCCACCTAACGGCTGAAAGTCTTTTTGTTGCTCCAACACCCATTATAGCACCAGATATTGCATGAGTTGTACTAACGGGAATTCCCAGCCAAGCCATAGACGTTAATATTGCCCCACCACCTGTTTCAGCGCAAAAGCCTTGGTATGGTCGCAGCTGGGTCAACCTGAAAGCCATTGTCTTTACAATTCTCCATCCTCCAAGAAAAGTCCCTGTTGCAATAGCCGTGGCCGCCGCTAATATTACCCATACAGGAACAACAAATGATTCTGAATCTAGGAATCCACCTGCAATCAACAATGCTGTAATTACTCCCATTGTTTTTTGGCCATCGTTTGCCCCATGTGTTAGTGAAAAAAATATTGAAGAACCGATCTGTAGCCTTCCAAACACTCCATTGACTAACTTTGGTTTTGAATCTCGTAGAAAATACATTATTGCAATGGCAAAAGCAAAAGCAAGTACAAAACCAAGTGTTGGG
>DATMWK010000037.1:0-5417 GCA_035562555.1 Nitrososphaera sp.
AGTGTGTTCAATGCCAAAAAACTTGATCTCATGTGATTGCGGAAATGTAATGGAATGCATCGAGGAGGACGAAGTGATAAAACCAAAATATAGGAGTATCTCTGGCAATCTCCGACTTCGATGTAACGACTGTGGAAAAGAACATGAGGTTTTTCTTAGGCACAAGATTGCCAAATTTGTTGGAGCATCGCCATCATTCAAGGAGATTTCATCATCATCCTAACAACCAACCAACAAATCTAACTTCTGACATGAATTGTAAATGGCTCCCACTCACAAGTTCGCTCTCTGGGATACCAAAAGAAGGGAAGCTTGCTAAAGGTAAAAGAATCAGAATTTACACCAAAAGGCGATTATAAAAGAGATGACAAAAGGAATAAAAGAAATTTTTCAAATCTTGAAAAGTGCTTGTGCATTTCGGAACATCAAAAGTTCACGTGAGTGTTGAGTGAGATTGAGTTTGGCAGAGTATATACCTCTCTTAACACCATAGTCTTGTTAGTGCAAAGTCAGTCATGGTGCAGCCTTTACGTATTCATAAGTGGTGGTTCTCGACCCGTGGCTTTGACGGATGTATCCTATTTGGATATTTGTGAGATAATCCTCTCTTTTGCTTGGATACTTTAAAGTTGCACGCGAAACTTTTGGGAAATGTGTTTTTCCTTTAGAAAGATTCCCTATTTCACGCTGCATGGGTTGATTGGTGGTAATCGAGCGTTCATCCCAACCTATTACTCCATTTATAACGATTTCAACTGGTGGTTCTTCTTGGCTCATTGTTCTTACCCTTGAGAGTTTATGACCGTTTGCAACTTAAAAAGTGATCCATACTGCAAATTAACTTCTCATTCCACAGCTGCTGCCCATTTGGATAGGATGTATAGCTGCCTTCAAAGAAACCGCGAGGTCGTGGGTTCAAATCCTACCAGCCTGTCCATTTCTTATCTACGAGGGAACTACGGTATTAAATTGAGCTTATTTTAGATAAATGTTAGACAAAACTAAAATCAAAAAGTTGTGGGCTGGATTACATGATTGAACCCTTTCTCGACTGTATACCACTAACAATCTGTATATATTAGCAACCTTCTATTGAGTACGATGCGTAATAATAACATCATGATATAAGGGCTCTTACGTATTCTCTCATTTTACAACTGAATTAAGGTAATGTGTCATCAATAACAGCGTAGAAGCTTTTGACATCTTTTTCAAAAATGTCAGTTCAGAAGTATATGAAAGGTCGTCACTTTAATATCAAACAACGTAAGTTCAGTCACTACAGTACTAGGTCATCCGATCTTTTTCTAACTTCCTAATTTCCTCTCTGATTAGTGAGTGCCTCAGGTCTGTAGAGACAAGCATCTCCCGATCCAGAGAAAGAGTGACAGACTCGACTCCCTGAACATTCTCTAGCACGCGGGTCTTGCTCATCACTTCCGGCAAGGAGCTTGCCCTGCAAAGGACATGTTTAACCGGCGGATCGACGGCATAGTGTAACTGTTCAGCCTCGCCCATTATCCTTCGTACCTCGTCCATGCTGACCCTTCCAGCAATCACCATCGGATACACCAGCTCGCCTGAATCTGTCAATGCGCCAAGAAGAGGCTCTATGGAAATAGTTTTCGTCTTTAAGAGCATGTTAAGGTGCTTGCGTAAAGTTTTTGGACTTAGCCCAGTGGATTTTACGAGTTCATCAAATAGCACTTTTGGGTCATCCACCAGAGCATCCATTATTGACAAATCAGTGATTGAAACTGGCGGATGCCTCCTGCGTGGCGTGAGAGCTCGCCCTGAGGGTCCGACACCCAAGATTTTTGTCATATGGTCGATACTCTTCTCTTCATCACAAGTCCATAGCCCCACAAACATTTGTCCATCCAGTTTCAACCTTACCCAAGACACGTCTGGTGCAGCGACTGCAGCTTGTGCCGATTTCAGCTTGAAGTCTCCGGGAAAAGATAAGACAAGGCCAACGCGGTCAAATACACTTGGATTTATCGTTAACATATATCCTTGGAGAACTCCCTTCATCTTTAATCGCTCGAGACGACTTCGAACCGCAGGAGCAGAGAGCGACAGTCGCCTGCCTAATGACTGATAGCTCTGGCGTGCACCGCCAAATAGTGCCACTAGCAGCTGAAAGTCTATTGAGTCCACTACTTAGTCCACGCACACATCTTGAATAAAAAATTCCCTAAATCGTAAGTTGGACTTAACGAGATAATAAATCCAATGGCATTGAAGGAATATACCATGCAAAAAAATGAATCTTCTGCAATAAGCGCAAAGGAAATCGTGATGGAGTATCTGCAGGCTGTGGAGCGAAGAGACTTCAAATCTGCCAGAAGCTATCTGAGCGATAACATATTGTACGTGTCGCCCGTTAATTCGTTTGACAGAGCTGAACCATACTTGAAATATTACGAACACCAGAACGTACCACCATTAGACATCAAGAAGGAGTTTGCAGATAGCAACGATGTCTGCCTTCTCTCCCAAGTGACTTATCGCGAGCCGCCTGTGACAATCTTTGTATGTGTATGGTATCACGTGAATGATGATGGGAAAATAAGTTCGATAAGGTTGGTTTTCGATCCGCGACCTTTCGTTCAGGACAGAAAATAAGTAAGTACTAATCACTCTGCTGGAGCGATCTCGCTGACAAAGCCTGCACAGGCCCAACATCTATCACTTCCGGCTTCTTTGTATTTGTGGGCCGACTGCGCATGTCGCTGCTGTGGTAATCGCGTCGACGAAGGTCGGCACAGTTGTCTTGGAATGTCATGACCTACACCTGGGATAATGAAGAGATCGGCATCTCGAATGTTGGCTGCTAGATCTCGGACCGACTCGACATGTATGATCGGGTCGTCTGTGCCTTGAAGCACCACAGTAGGCACTTTATTTATGATATTCCACAACGCGATAAGACTGCATGAAGGGTTGAACGGACAGACACCGATTGAAGCGTGGGGGATAAAGGTAAAAGACGAAAACAAGTGGATAACGCTTATTCAGAACGCATCAAAAAAAATAAGAGTTGCTAGTCTTATCCTCCACAGCTAGCAGCCATCATCTCCTCCGCAAGTCTTCTACGCCACTACTATTCATCCTTGAATCCTTTTATTGGTAGTTATGTTCTGTATATCTTCGTCTTTTTTTGGAAATATTTATTTTATAAAAGTAGCTACCTTTGCACAATCGTATCTTTAGGGTGCCGCTTTTTTTCGCTCGTCACTGTTTCTATCTTATTATTGCAACCTTTGCACAACACAGACTAAATCTTCTTTCATAGTTTGTATTCGACAGTTCAGCCATAGTTTGAACCTTGATTTTTCAAGATGCAATCCTGACTAGCAATGATTAATAGACCGATGTGATTGAGTTCATGAAAAGTATGATGGCATGAGATGCGAGAACCCTGTCATGAATCAGATCCTCGATGCTTACAAACCAATATGGTCGCTAAATCATGCCATTTCTCTAATGGGTTGGGACTTTGAGACTTATATGCCTAGGAAAGGTACTGAAGAAAGAGGAGTGGCCGATTCTCAACTTCATCTGCTGCATAAAGAGCTCCTGCTAAACAAAGATTTTGTTGATCTTGTCGAGTCAGCGAAGAAACTGGAGAACCTTAACGATCCAGAGAAGGGCATTGTACGAGTGCTCAACAGGGACATAACCAAGCAGATAAAGATACCAAAAGAGTTGACCGAAGCAGAGTCTCTGGAAAGAATAAGGGGCAACATGGCATGGAGACAGGCCAGAGAAAAATCGGATTTCATGATGTATTCGCACCACTTGAAGAAGATGATAGAAATAAAGAAGCAAATCGCGGATAAGATAGGTTATCAAAAGCATCCATATAACGCGCTTTTGGATACCTTCGAAGAAGAGCTTACAGTAGATGACTTGGATAAAGTATTCGATGTGTTGACTCCGCGTATTCAGAAGATTCTGAAAAAGCTCGTAGAATCAGGCAGCCTGTTTTGCGAAGAGAGCAAACTTGGAAAATCAAAGTATGATATTCAAAAGCTTGATGAGCTCAATCGTGATATTCTGACTCTTCTGCAATACGACATGGAACGTTTCAGAATGGATGTATCTACGCATCCTTTCACTGAGGCTATGGGCCTCAACGACGTCAGAATAACTACCCGGTATGAAGGGACGGATTTCAAAAAGTCGATATCTAGTACTATTCATGAAGCTGGTCATGCCTTGTATAATCGGCAATGCGATCAGTCATTGTCTGTTACTCCTCTGGAGGGCGGATCTTCGCTCGCACTACATGAATCTCAGTCCAGGTTTTGGGAGAATATTGTGGGCAGAAGCCTGCCTTTTGTTCAATTGATAGCTCCCTTGATTAGAAAGCAAGTAAGTTTCGCAAACCAAGCAACAGATGAGGAGCTATACCAGTATTTCAATAATGTCAAGCCTGATTATATACGAGTTGACGCCGACGAAGTTACATACAATCTCCATATAGCAATAAGATATGAGATAGAAAAAAAAATATTTGGAGATGAGCTCAGCGTCTCTGAAATTTCTGAATTTTGGAACGATAGAATGGAGCAGCTGCTTGGAGTGAGACCAACTAAGGATTCCCAGGGCGTGCTTCAAGATACTCATTGGAGCAGTGGCCTCTTTGGCTATTTTCCAACTTACACTTTAGGAAACTTGGTTTCAGCGATCATTGCTTCAAAGATGCGCAAAGACCTGAAGGATTATGAGGAAGACATCAGGAAGGGCAATTTCATGCCTATCAGAGAATGGTTAAGGCTAAAAATACACCAACACGGATCTGTTTATGCACCTAAAGTGCTTCTTAACAATACCTTCAATGAAGGCTATAACCCAGATTACTTCGTGACCTACATAGAGACTAAATACCTTGGGTCCTGAGCCCTAGCCTGTTTGATTAAATCTATATTCTAATTCTTTTTATACAATTTTTTTATTTCTTTTGCTAGAAGTGGAGGAAAAAGTGGGTAAGGATTTTTCTGTTATTATATATTAAAATCATCTCCTCATTGTCTATGGCTGTTGATAGCAAAATATGTGTGCTCTATCTCTTCTGCAATGGAGAGAACGTGACTAATGCTTTTATAGGTGTGTCATCTAGTAGTGGAGCACCAATTCGAACCCTACCTCCGGATTTTTGCAGAAAAGATGAAGGAAATGCCATGATCCACCCACATTCACTTGTCAGAGTAATAACTTTTTCTAGTAGTCAGAAGTCAGCTCTTTTCATTTTGGAACCGCACCGTGGACAAGTCCCGCCCTTGAACCTCTGACCACAAACTATGCATACATAATTGACGCCTCCTCCTCCACTGCCGCCGAACAAACTACCAAAACCTCCACCGCCAGTACTGCTGCCCGTCATTCCCATACGTCGCATCTGCCACCTG
>DATMWK010000038.1:0-32243 GCA_035562555.1 Nitrososphaera sp.
AAATTGTGCGCAAACAGGCTAAGGATTACACATTCCTTATTATAGTACTACATTGTATCAAAGCCAGAGTCATAGTAGTTGAACTGGCGACTTATTGCCATCCCTGCAAGCGTGGTACCGTTCATTATCCTGATCATGACTGCTGACGTCTCACCTCAGGATGTTCTTGCTGTAGGACTTGTACCATTTCTAGCCGCAGCAGCTGCGGCGATCATCAAAATGCTTCTGCAGGCACTGCGATTCAAGTATTTCATCAGGCATTTTCTTGGTTACGACGTTGCGTCTACAGGCCAGACTGTAGCTGCTAGGCTGGCCGGCGAATTCGTTACTCAGACCACACCGTCTTATGTAGGGGGAGAATTCGTCAGGATAGCATGGCTGTCAAGAAATGGCGTTCCGCCAGGCAAGGCCGCATGGGTAACGACCATGGAGATAATTGCAGATGTATTTGTAGGTGCAGTGCTGGCATTTATGGCTGGCGCGTTGGCTATTTACCGGGGCGGCAGCGTGGTTGGATTGGCCGTAATTCTAATAACGATCCCAACCTTAGCCATCTGGTTAGGGCTTATCCTCTTTTCTGCCAAACGTACTCTTCGCCTCCCATCATTTTCTCAGAAGATAGTGGAAAAGTTCCTGTCAAAAAAAAGGGCCGAGAACCTGATCAATTCAACTAACACGGCTATTGCAGACTTGTGTACTATGAGTCGGGAAATTTTCAACTCCAAAAAATCAATTGGCACATTTGCGGTTGGAATAGCAATAACCGTTATTGCATTTATCTTTCAGGGTGTGTCATTCATGGTGCTTGCCAATGCAACCGAGCCCCGAATCGGCTTATTTGACTCATTGATGGCTACATCAGCATCAACTGCAGTAGCAAATCTGCCAATAACGATAGGGGGCTCGGGGCTTGCCGAACTTGGCATTTGGGCATATCTTGCAAATCTAAGTGGCATACCAAACCTTGAGGACGTGATCACAGACTCACAATTGAGCGTGATTATTGCATGGAGGATAGCCACTTACCATGTGCCACTCGTCCTTTGTTGGATCGCTCTCATGAAGATCACTGTACACAGGATTCCGCCGCCCGGCATCCGGCAGCCAATCGCAGGAAATCAAGACAAAAAGCCAGAGAATGATGGTAGCCCTACAAAATAGGGTAAGAGCTGGCCATAAGGATCGCCTGAAGTTTCCTTGCAAGATAACAGATCTCAAAGGCTTCCTAAAACACTATAGTGTGAGTTGTTTTGGATTTTACAAAGCAAAGTTCACTTATGTCTCTCTCTTTTCTCAATCACTTGAGATGAAGGCGTGAATGGAGTTTAACCGTTGTAAGCTAGATTGTGGTCGAGAAAATTTTTAGCTCTGAATGCTTGGAGGTGTGGTGAATACCAAAAAATAGACTGACTTCGTGGTTGAACCAAAGAGGGTAGTGACACCTGCTATGCAAAACTCACCACGCTTGGAAATAAAGTCCTCTTCCTTCAAGGTTGGGTGGTGTGTGGTTCAAGTACATATGCTACCGTAGGTAGCGGGGTGAGATCAATATAGTGCCAGCACCTTCACTGATTATTCGTCGTCGTTCTCTTCTGTAGAGGAGGATAGCGACGACGCAGCAGGCAGGTCAGATTCGACATCCATTAGTTGTAGCTCCTCCAATTCAAAACGATATATCGCCTTCATGTCAAGGCCAAACTTCGTCTTGAGTAGCTCTACTACTTTGGCGCTCAAGCTAGCCATGAATACTTTGATTTTGTATTCATAAACAAAGCCCTTCATAAAATCCGACATCTTCATTGATTTGGGCACATCTAGACCCTCAACTATCGTTCTGCCATCAGGCATCTGTTCGTAGACCTGGACATCGACTTTGTAATCATTTTCATAAATGTCAAGGAAGTAGCCGGTTCTTGTTATTACTTCGGGCTGGCCAAACTGGGCAGATCTTATCTCATCTTCTGCCCATTTAGGAAGTCCCTCTTCCTGAGAGCTATCTTCACTCTTTGTCACCTTTGTCCTTCCCATAATGGTAGTCTAGCGTATATCATTACATTTAATAGCTTTTCCAATCCCATCGCGTAGGCAACTAAGCATGTCTACAAAATATAACCAGATGGTTATTCAATTATGACGTTTCTATTTAACCCTATTATCGCTGGCTAGTTGCTATGACAAGCTTCAGCAGCAACTGGATAAAGGACAATAAACCAGCAATGTCTGACATTATAAAGCAGAATGTCGGCCAAGCACAACCACTTAAACCGAGAATCGAGCTTGCCAAGAAGAAGATTCAGGCACAGAACCAAAAGCTGGAGACAATTCTGGAGAAACTACGGGGTAAAGAAAGATCTCTCTTCAACCAAACTGTTTATGCTCTTCAGAAACATGACATTCAGCAGGGCAAGATGATCTCAAATGAGATCGCCCAAGTGAGAAAGACAACCAAGATGATCTCACAACTCAAGACCGCGCTGGAACAGATACAGCTCAGATTGGAATCCACGATCGATCTTGGAGACGTTATGGTGGCAATCGGTCCTGCGATGGGCGCATTAACAAAAGTGAGGACAGGAATTGGAGGAGTAATGCCGGAAGTAGACAAAGAACTTGGAGAAATCAATGGCGTGTTCAGCGACATCATGATGAGTGCAGGATCCCTGGGTCATACCTCATTCGCCTTCGACGCTGGTGGTGAAGAAGTGGACAGGATACTAGCAGAGGCAGACGCAGTGGCAGAGCAAAGGATGAGCGAGAGCTTCCCTGATGTCCCAATTGGATCCTACTCCAGCAGCAGCAGCGTCCGGACATCAGCAGGCGAGCATCCACAATAAGAAATCACCTATATCTCTTTTTTTCTTTTTTCTTTGTATATTCATTTCTTTGAAATACCTCAAATCTTTATTTCTTGCAATAGAGAGTTTTATCAACTTCACCGCATATCCCATGAATAGCCTCAAATTGCTTTTGGCTTTCAGACTGTATTTATGATGTTTTCGCTCTATATTACTTGAAACTTTGCCCAAGGTTATTATATGTGCCTTCTTTCGCTACTAATTGAATCTTAAAACGCCAAATTGTCCTTTTCCAGCTGCAATGACATTTTCGGTTTAATGAGAGATATGGAAAAATGCTATCTAGATTCGTCAATCTTTCTTGTCTTTTTTTCTTTTTTTAGATATCTGTCACACCCAAGATGTCAGCAGTCTATGATGCTGGCTGTGCTGCTGCTGCTGCACCCGGTACTTCAATATGGATCATTATCTGGTGTTCCTCTTCTGCCTTCACTATGTAGCCTGGAATGTTCACCTTGCGGTTACCTATAGAGACATGACCATGGCTCACTATCTGCCTTGCTTGGTAAGGTGAAGTAGCACCGGTCTTTTTCATGACCACTGTCTGAAGACGTCGTTCTAGTAGGTCTTCGATTTTTAGGTTCAATATATCATCAAGTGTCGCGCCCTCTCTTGCTAGACCAAGCCTGCTCAAAAAGTTCAGCAGTCGCTTTTCTTTTTCTGCCCTCAGTTCGGTTGAAAGAGCCAAAAGAGCTCGGGCTTGGTTCCTGATTCTTGCTACCTCCGTCTCAGCCTTCCAAAGCTCGCGCTTGTTCCTAAGTCCATAAGAGCCCATGATATAAAGCTCGGCGTTCAGCTGGTCTGTGGTCCAGATCATTCTAGGCCTATGGAAGGTTTTCTTTGCCTTACGAGGGTCTCCCAATTAGCACCATCCTCTATTTTTTGGCTGGCTCCTTTGATGGTGGGGCTTGATTGGTTGTACCAGCACCACTAGTGGCTCCAGCAGGAGGAGCAGCAGCAGCTGCTGCTGCTGATGGAGCCGCTGGCGCTGCTCCAGGCATCATCTTGACTTTCTTGACTCCTACTGCCCCTCCTCTTCTTCCTGTGGTTCTTGTACATTGGCCTCTAACTCTTAGCCCAAACATATGTCTATATCCACGCCAACTCATTACAAGCTTTTCGCGCTCAATATCGTTAGAAACAGCAAAGCCAAGATCAGAAGTTATCATGTGGTTGTTCGAGCCGTCATCCATATTCTTCCTCCGGTTAAGGTACCATTGTGGGATCCCTGCCCTAGCAGGGTTGGAAATTGCCTGTTCAATCTCGTGGATATCATTTTCAGTCAAAAAACCAACACGCATGTTAGGATTAATGTTGAGCGACTGAATTAACACTTGAGCAAAATTATAGCCTACACCTTTAATTTCACTAAGAGCAACTATCAACTTCTTGCCGCCCTCAATGTCCTTTCCGGCGATTCTGAGGATATGTTTATACTCGGATGCAGACAAGCCAAAATCACGAAACAATATTCCGCAATAAAAACCATGCTGGATGCAATAGACCAGAAACTTTGAGATATTTACAATGTTGCATTTGCAGGAGCCTTTTAGATCTTCATATGAATTCTAGCCATCAAAAATCCTCAATTGGGTTCTAACAATCTTTAAATTTGTGCCGACTAAGAAACCTCCATCTTCAATATGAGCTCCAGAATACAGGAGATGGTTCACAGATCTTATGCTTCAAAACCAAAGTATAGTGAAATAATGTCGGGCCTCCCAGAGGATTACAAGCAAATTAGGACGCTAGGAGATTTACTCAATATATGCTACAGGTATGTCGGTGTTCAAGAGCAGATGCGAAACAACCTGATTGCAAAGCTGAAAAAAGGGGAACACCCACTACCCGGCATCATCGGCTACGACGACGACGTTGTTCCTGCCATCAATAGAGCAATCCTGTCAGGGCATGATATACTACTTGTTGGCCAGATAGGGCAAGCTAAGACCAAGATTGCAGAAGCGATAGCGCAGAATCTCCTCTCGCCAATCCCTATAGTAAGGGGTACAATAACGAGCGATATTCCTATATTAATTCCAGAAGATGAATTAATCGCACTCTTGACCGATACTGAAATCTCTAGGACGAAACCAGAATTCATGGTGTCACCAGAATGCGAGGATATCATTCAAGCAAACAAGCTTGAGACAAAGATCGACTGGGTAAGCGGCGCAGACAGGTACAAGTATATACTTTCAACACCGGACATTTCAGTCAAGGATCTGGTTGGGCAGATTGATGCGATCAAGATAGCCAAAAAGGGAGTCGAGCTTTACAATATCGAATCCTATTCTGCAGGTCAGCTATTGCAGGCAAGGCACGGCATATTGTGCATCGACGAATTACCAGTACTCGATCCACGAAAGCAGGTGTCTCTGCTCAGTGTTCTTCAAGAGGGCAAGTTTACTACAGGAGCATATCCGATCGTGTTTAAACCTGATGTCAGAATAATTGCAACTGCAAACCCTATCGACTATACCCACTCAGGCAAGATAATTGAGCCGTTATTTGACAGGTTGAGAAGCCACATTGACACCCACTATCCCCAGACAGTAGAAGACGAGATGCTGATCATTGTTCAGGAAGCAAAGATTGCAGATTCCAAGAACGTTATGTTGCCTATATTTATGATAAAGACGATAGCTAAAATAACACAGATGACTCGCGCGCATCACGATGTGAACCATGATAAGGGAGTTAGCGTTAGAATGTCGGTGCATTCTGTGGAGATGGTGGTGGGAGAAGCGGAGCGTGTACGTTCCGTTATATACGGTATCAAGGCAATTCCGCGCTTTTGCGACATTCACTGCGTCCATCAGTCATCTAAATTTGAGCTTGCAGAACTGGAAGACACTCGCCAGAACAGAAATAATGTGCTTGATTCTATAATAGAAAGCGCGCTGAAGGAAGTATCACTTGAATATATTCAAAAGCTGGCACCAGAACAGTTGACAAAAATCAAGAATGATTTTGCAAAGAACAAGTCATTCCAGGTTTCGCAAACAATAGTTGGTAGTGGTAGCGGTATCCAGAGGGTCGACTCCGATTATGAGTCACAGCTCTCTAAGTTCCCTGCACTCAAACAGGCAGTGAAGGAAACAATTGCTAGAGTGGAAGAAGAGCAAAAACACCTTATCGAGCAAGCGCTGCAGCTTGGGATAAATACAGACAATATCTCACTGAGTAAGGACTTGAACGGGGAGTTCATGGCATCTATAACTGAGGTGATACTTGAAGGCCTACGGCACACCAAGCCTCCACTCTTGGATAAAAGGGATAATAACATCTATGATCTCGCATAATACTATATCCGGCAGCAAGAAATTCATATACTTTCCACTCGATAAAGAGGGTCAGGAGCAAAGGGAGGACGGTCAAGGTCAGCATGAGCTCCCACGCGATATGCTAGACAAACTGCTCAAGACAATAGGAAGAGAGGCATTAAAGGAAAAGACGCCTAGCCTACAGGAGCTTGAGCAGACCCTCCAGGGTATGATGTCCTCATTTTCAAACCAACAGGAACTTAGACAACAACAGCAGAGGTCAGGATCGCTGGGCGATTCAAAGGATGAGAACGAGGACGATAATGGAATGCCCTTCGTTGCATATCTCCTGCAAAAGGGCTATCTAAAGGATTCTCCAAAGTGGCTTAGCACTAAGGGCTTTACTGCAATAGGTGGCAAGATACTTAGTGATGTAATGAAGGCCCTCAAGGCTGGAGAATACGGCATGCATGAATCACAGAACTTTGGATCGGGATCACTTGTGCTGGATACCACTAAAAAGTATGAGCCCGGTGATGACATCCGGTTGCTTAATGTTGCAAAGTCGCTGTTAAATACAATCCAGCGCACGGCAAAGGATGGCGGCACTCTAAAGCTGCCGCTCCAAATTGATGTGGATGACTTTGAAGAATACGAAACAATGCAGGACGTCCGTGTCGCAGTAGTGTACTGTATCGACCTCAGCTCCACTATGCGGTATTCATCAATGTATGGAGACATGAGCAGAATTGAGGCCGCGAAGCGTGCACTTTGGAGTCTCTACTTGTTGAACCGTAATTTCTTTCCCTCAGACTCAATCTATATTGTAGGGTTTGGTGCACTTGCATCTAAGGTAGCGCCGCATGACATACCTTATCTAAAGACCTTTGAGCCCGGCTCTGACTTTTTGCACTATACCAACTACCAGGCCGCATTCAGGCTGGCAAACAAGATACTGCAAAAGGACGGCGCCATTAACAAGCGCCTAGTACTTGTGACGGATGGTCACCCTAGCGCGTGCTTTATAGACAACAAAAGCGAGCAGGACAAAATAGTATCACAGAGACCCTATTCCCATTTTTACACACCAGACCGGGAGACTCTTGATATTGTCAAGCACGATCATAGTATGAATCTTGACATTGCATCAGGAGAGCTCGTGTACCTTTGCTACCGCTACAGACAAGTCGACCAGTATATCGGCGAACGTACTATTGTGGAGGCAAAAAAAGTCCACGCAAAAAATATTGAAATTGATACTATAATGATTAGCGAAGAGGATTCATTGCTTGGGTATGTCAATGAAATGGAAAAGTATGTCAAGGGACGATCATACTACATCAATCCTGCGGATATTGACAAAGTATTATTGACAGACTACCTTAACAACAAGAGACAAAAGATGATAAGGGCACACTAATAATAGCACTAATGGTAAAAAATATTTGGAGAAGCTTAATATACTGACGGGAATTTGTTTTGCATAAGCAACTACTATGCTCATTATCTTTGATGTGGAGGGTGTTCTGCTTAACGCTGAGTACCTTCCGGTTTTAGCTCAGATCATGGGTCCCAGAAAAGAGAAAGAGATCTGGGATATTACTAATGCCGGCATCAGAGGAGACATCAACTGGGAGGAGGGGCTCAGACGCCGAGTGCATGCTTTGAGGGGGATTAGCTACGAAGACGCCAAGAAGATAGGCGAAAGCCTGCCGATAATGCCTGGGGCAAAAGAGCTTTGCTCTGCCCTCAACAAAGCGGAATGGAAGATGATTGCAGTATCCGGCGGCTTCACGATAATCACAGACAGGCTGAAAGAGGAGCTTGGAATAGATAGGATATTCTCTAACGAATTAGTGTTCAAGGATGGCAAATTGGAGGGTGTGATAATGAATGTCACATCAGACAAGGCAGCTGCAATTAGGCCTACGATAAGACAATGGGACATACGAAAGGAGGATACTGTAGTGGTGGTGGACGGTGCCAATGACTTGAAGCTATTTGCTCTGGCCGGCTACACGGTAGGATTCTGTCCTGTAGACATGGTGAGGGAAAAGGCCGATGTTTCTATTGACAAGCGCGATTTGAGCCTACTCCTGAACTTGTTAAAAAAAAATTTTGGTGAGGCTGTATTGATAAATGCAGCAAGCAGGAGGCATTAGTAACCAACTCATTTTTTAACTCCTCTCTTTCAATCACTGCAGTTGATACAGATAATCTCTATTCAAATTTCAGATAACACTAGGCTATACAATGATCTTAGCGCAGCGATCCTCGAAGCAATAGGTGATAATCAAATAGAAATCCAGAATAATGATATTCTTGTTGTCACCCACAAGATTGTATCAAAAGCAGAAGGACGTACCGTAGACCTTGCTCGCATTAAGCCTTCGACAAAGGCGATTAGGATGGCAAAGGAGCATGATAAAGATCCACGAGTGATGGAGCTGATATTAAAGGAATCAACGCAAATTTTGCGCGCAAAAAATGGCATAATTATATCAGAAACAAAGCACGGCTTTGTATGCGCAAATGCTGGCGTGGACCAAAGCAATGTGGAAGATGGTATGGCAGTGCTATTACCAGTTGCCCCCGATGAGTCTGCAAGAAGGATCCAGGACACGGTAAAGAAAAAGATCGGCAAGGAAATAGCAGTGATCATAACCGACACCTTTGGCCGCACCTTTAGAAATGGCCAAACAAATGTTGCAATAGGCATAGCTGGAATAAACCCAATCAAGAGTTACATTGGAACATATGACATGTATGGCAGAAAATTGAGAGTAACTGAGATTGCAGTAGCAGATGAGATAGCTTCTGCGGCGGAGCTTGTAATGGGCAAGGCCAAAGGCACACCAGTGGCAATAGTTCGAGGCTATAGCTTTGAAAAAGCATCAAGAGCATCAGTTAAGTCGCTACTGAGGGCAAGGGAGCGAGACCTTTTCCGCTAAGAACTGTAACATTTAATATTATGATGCTATAATTTTACATGATTCGCTATCATGAGTAACTCACCTAGTAAGTCAATTGACGTAAGAGGACTTTACTGTCCTGAGCCAGTCTTCCGAACTAAAATGGAGGTCGAACGCCTCAAGATAGGTGATACACTCAAGATAGTTGCCGATGACCCAGAGTCTGAAGAGGATATTTCAAGGTGGGTGAACCGCAACGGACATCAGCTTATATCGTTAAATAAGAACGACAAAGATCTTGAATTCGTGATAAAGAAGGCGAAATAGAAGGATGACAGCAATTGCAAAACCTTATGTTGTCGAACAGATAGGACATACACCACTGGTTGAGCTGAGGTCATTTTCTACTAAGAATGTCAAGCTATATGCCAAATTAGAGTGGCATAATCCCTTTGGCTCTGTAAAAGATAGGGCTGCATACTGGATGATAAAGGATGCAGAAAGGAAGGGAATCTTGAAGAAGGAGAAAAGCATCATTATCGAGCCTTCATCCGGCAACACTGGTATTGCACTGGCAGGTATAGCAGCTGCACTTGGCTATAAAGTAGAAGTTGTTATACCTGAAAAGGTAAGCAATGAAACAAAAAACATTCTACGGGGTCTAGGCGCAACTGTCCATGAAACATCTGACGATTTGTGCCCCCGGGTGGGCTCTGGCACAGACCAAAGCATTGCTCTTGCAAAAGCCATTTCAAAGCCAAGGCCGGACATTTACTACATGCCAAATCAGTATGACAATGACACCAATTTCTTGTCACACTATGAGAGCACTGGCCCTGAGATCTGGAAGCAGACAAATGGGACCATCACTCACTTTCTTACTGGCTGTGGAACAGGAGGCACAATAACTGGTACTGCAACATTTTTAAAGGAAAGGAACAAGAACATCCACGCTATCGCGATACAAGCACAAAAGAATCATCTTCTGCAGGGATTGCGAAACTTTGAAGAATCAGCAATCCCAGAGCTTTTCAAGCGGCGCCTAGATGTTGTAGACGAATGGATGACTGCAACTAACAAGGACTCATTTGAAGCGGTAAGGCAGCTTGTCGAAAAGGAGAGCATGCTTGTTGGCCCCTCCTCGGGATCTGTTATGACTTCAATGTTGAAGGTGGCACATAACCTTGATCATGGTAATATTGTTGGCATTTTCGCAGACGACGGCAGAAAATTCAGGAGCCTTTACATTGGAGAAAATATCCTAACTGAGCAAGAATATGAAAGTGCTCTAAAGAGTGCAAAATATTTGTCCAAACTTGCTTACTCCTAAACTGAAGGCTCCTTCAGCTGATGAGGCGCATGTGGGCTAAAATACTTCAAAGTGCTATACCAAGCTCAAAATTGAAGTAATACAATGAAGACATATATTCTCTCTCTGGGAATTGCAAGCCACTTAGACTCACAAGTCTCTTACGCAGTTTTAGACTCTAGTAAAAAGAGCCCGCAGAGGATTATTTTATAGTTTTTCAGCTATGCTTTCTTTCAGAGAGCCACTTTTCAACATCAATTGCTGCCATACAACCAAAGCCTGCAGCAGTTACGGCCTGTCTGTATCTATGATCATGAACATCTCCTGCAGCAAACACGCCTTCAACGCTTGTCTTAGTGTGTTGCGTCAGGACGATATACCCCTTATCGTCAAGCTCGAGTTGTCCTTTGAAAATTGCAGTATTGGGTTCATGGCCAATAGCCACAAAAAGGCCACCCGTCTCGATGGTCCTTTCCTTGCCAGTATTGATGTCTTTGACTAGGATAGTCGAAATCTTATTGTTGCCTTTGATATCTGCTACAACGTTATTCCAGATGAACTCGATTTTTGGGTTTTCAAGGGCCTTTTGCTGAAGGATCTTGCTAGCGCGCAGATAGTTGCGCCTGTGAACCACTCTGACTGACTTACCAAACTTTGTCAGAAATGTTGCTTCTTCCATTGCCGTGTCGCCGCCGCCGACGACTACAATATTTTCCCCTTTAAAAAAAGGGCCATCACAAGTTGCACAATACGAGACTCCCCTGCCACTAAATTGCTGCTCTGCAGGAATACCAAGCTTTCGAGGGGATGCACCTGTGCATAATAAGGCTGCTTCTCCCGTATACGTCTCTGCATGAGTTGTGATTGTAAATGGCCTTTTCTTGAAATCAACTTTAAGTACTTCGTCATCGACAATTACTGCGCCAAATCTTTCAGCCTGTTGACGCATATTCATCATCAATTCAGGTCCAAATATGCCGTTTGGAAAGCCAGGATAATTTTCTACTTCACTTGTAGTCATGAGCTGACCACCAGGCAGGGTGCCTGATATAATGAGCGTACTCAGGTTAGCACGGGAAGTATAAATACCGGCTGTGTATCCGGCAGGTCCAGAGCCAATTATTACTACGTCATAGTGGTTCTGATCCCTAAAACTGCCTGATTGGCCGTCGGACAAAGTATAAAATCACAATTTCTATACCTCTTAATAATTCGTTCGGAACGGACTGAAAGGATGCGATATAATAGAATGAAGAGGAGCTGACTGAAAGCGAAAAGTCAACTGAAATGGGCTTCATAGCCAAAATCTTCAAATCCCTGGCTGAGCTTTTGATAAATTATTTGCCAGTTTCCTATGGCGACTGCATAACGTTCCTTTTTTAATAATGCGTATCAGATCCTCCTGCCAGTGCGCATTAAATAGTCTACAATCTTTGTTATTACAAAAAGGCTCACCGCTTGTGATAAAAAAGAATATTGCCTGCAGGGCATAATTTATAGATGCTGCAGTAATTTTATCCTCATCATCATAGTCAATGAATCTTCCTGCGAATTTTTTCTTCAGCATGTCATTGTCTTCAGCCATCCCACCAAACAGCTGAGCAAGGTAGAATTCTCGGGGTTTCGCTAGAGCTTCGACTATGCCAGTTGTAGAAACAATTGAAGGTGTACCGCATATGACAGCACGGGCATGGTAGCGCCAATCATTCTCACTAAAGGTGCCCGTGAAGAGGCTGGTGAATATGATGTGGATATGAGCCAGGCTAATTTCTGCGGTGGGTATTATTTCAGCAAGCATCTTCTGTATAACAAAGCCGTCGTATAGCGAAATCGTAGTAGTCGTCGTCATCATCATCTTGCTGTCTTTTTTATGGTTTGTCTGCCTTTCAAAGGGCTGCTTGATATCTGATATCTTTGCATGCTCTGTCATTTTCTCTTCATACTTAAAAGGTGGCCTGACGTCTATAATGCATCTTGGTAAAATCTTGTTGATCTCCTCAACCACTACCTTAGTATCAAGTACTGGCGACGAAGCAATCTGATAGATGTGAATAAAGCGAGGATAATCCAATTACTAAGAAAAAATTGGAAAAGTCAGAATATAAAAAAGGTTACTTCGCCCTAAGTTTGGGCGGACTTGGCATCTCCTTGAGCTTGCCCAATGCAACCTCGGCCGCTTTCTTGCCAGATAGGAGCATCGCACCAAATGTCGGCCCCATCCTTGGAAGGCCATGTGTTTCGGTAACAGACATGCCTGTTGCAATTAACCCCGGAAATACTTCATCTGTGTAGTTAACTACAGCATCCTCGCTTCCTTCAACCCACATCGGATCCATGCCCTTCCATTTGACATATCCACGGTCCATCAGGCGCCTGACAGCAACTGAATCGTGTCCTGAAGCATCAATTACAATCTTGCTTTCAAGTGCGACAGGGTCAACACATGTGATGTTTCTTGGCAGAGCCGAGACCGGCATCCAATTGACCACTACGCCACTTACTCGCTTGTTCTTGAGCACGAGGTCATCAAATTTAGTCAGTTGCAAAAAGCGTACTCCTGCATCACAGGCTGCACCTATGAGCTTACTGCATGCATGCGGACCCCATGTAGCGTATAATCCTTCATTTATTTTCCTGTATGGCACTCCAAGCTCATCCCATACCTTTTGTGCTGGTGCCCTTACTGTGACAGGATTCATCATATAGCCTCCTACCCAATATCCGCCCCCGAGGTAATTGTTCTGTTCTATGATAAGAGTCCTAACCCTTGCCTTTGCCAAATCTCTGCCAGCAGTAAGCCCAGCTGGGCCGGCACCGATAATTATGACGTCAGAATCGGTATACTCCATCATTGTTTCATTGAACATTTCCGCAACAGTTCTGGTGATTTCTTTCTCGCTCACGTCGGCAAATATCTTTGCCATATGAGATATCATCCGCCTCTGAAGGTTATTAATAGATTGTCAGATAACCAATTGTCTTGACAGGGTTGGCGTGTATATGCAGAGATACCTTCGAGATTTTAATTGTCTGGCTTAGCTCTTGAAGTCATATTATATACACTTGTTGCTTTAGGTAACTTAGAATGTATGGGTTTTTCATAGTGAACTTGGATCCGATAGTTGTGCAAAAACGTCTCTATTTCTTAGCATCAACCAGCTCGGTATTAACATTTTCATGGAGGAATTGCAGTAGCTGCAGCAGAGACAGACACTTCTTTCTCTGTCATGAAAACTCATTGAGAATATATCATGCTATAACACAAAAAAGAGATGTCAAATATCAGCGCGCTTGTGAAATCATCATGGTAATAGCGGGCTTGAGTCAAAAGCTTTCAAAAGCTTGTAGAAGAAAAAATTACAAAGTAATGTCCTAGTAAGGCGTTTATATATAATGTGTAGCATAACAAAAAGTACTTAATCTTTTGCAGGTGGCTTGCTAGTCACACCACTTCCCACCGCGTGGTCTATCTTTGTTATAAGGTCTATAAGATCAGACTTGTGGGCGTTAAGGTATTCCTGTCCTCTGTCCTGGAGCCTTATTTTGTAAAGCCTAAGATCTCTATGTTCGTCAAAGAACTGCTCCATCATGGCGTTTCCATGCTTCGTCGGGCTCACAAGCTCATCAAATTGTTCCAGCGTGCTAACCAAATCACCTTTCTCAATTGAATCTTTAGCCTTGGTGAGGATTTCTTTTATGTCTTTTAGCTGTTGGACAGGAGCCGAAACTTGCTTGGTGCCAAAAAAGCCGCTTTTCTTTGTCATACCTACCTTGTTTGCTATCTCAATGGGAAGTTCGTAATATTCCTCCTTGCCAGTAAAGGTTCTCCTTTCATGCTTGATTACAAGGCCTTTCATGGCAAGACGCATAAGCGCATCCTCAACCTCTGCCCTGTCCAGGGCAGTGACCCATACTATCTTGCCCACATAGTCATAGCCTTGCCTTATCGACTCAAGGACGACTACTTCGATGATCCTCCTGAAACCCTCTTCTGCACGTGCATTTTCAAAGTCCCTGTCACGCACTGCCTTCCTTGCATTCTGAATGTCTATCTCTATTGATCTCTTAAGTGCCTCAAGTCCGTCATCGATCCTGCCACTGAGGGTAAGGTAGCAAGCCTTGTTATACCAAGACATACCCTCGTTTGGATTGATGTCTACTGACTTTTCGCAGCATTCAATAGCTTTATCGTAGTTTTTCATCTTATAGTAACCAAGTCCCTTGAGGTTCCAAGCTTCAGCGTTGTTGACGTCGACCTCAAGTGCCTTGTCATAGGAAGCGATAGCAACGGTGTATTCATCTAGGAGAAAATGGGCATACCCTCTTTTAATCCACGCATCAACAAACTGCGGATCGATTCTTAGTGCAAGGTCAAAGCTCCTTATAGCGTCAAGGAACTTTTCATTAGACATATCATTGATGCCTTTGTTGTAGAGGTCTCGCTTTTGAAAATCGCTCTCGCTCTCGTTATAATCAGATTCCAGTCTCTCTTCAGAAGGGACAGGGTCCTTTCTTTTGCTATCCCTTCCAAATAACCTGCCCATTAAAATAAATTTCCAAATTCACAGATAAATAGATTATGATAAGAAAAAACCTACAATTCATGAGGCTTTTGTAATCTCTTTGGCATACTTTTTTCTCATATGAGCAATGGCGGCAGCAACAATAGGGCCATGAAATCCATGTTGAGATATCCTGGACTCCTCCTGTCTTATGAAGGACACTTTGTAGTCCAAGGTTGAGGACAATTGGATTGAAAATTCAAGCTAGACTTGACTGAGTGTAACGGCTATGAATTATCAGAACCCTGATGGCTTGTTATGCTCTGCCATAAGTAATTTTCAAGAGCTGTCCTTCCTTAAATGAGGATGAAGTTCATTTACATCTTTTGCTCACTGCCACAACTTTGCATTAAGAAACCAGCATCAGAGGCAAGATCTGGCAGCCGCAACGAATAGTCTCGAGCCTCATTTTGCCTAAGTACAGTTATACCTTCTTATAGAGTCAGAATGGTCTCTCTTTTTATCTAATACTTACGCAGCTTGACTGAATGATGGCAAAGCCGATAACTGCTATTCTAGCAGTGATCTTACTTCTTAGTGCTTCGGGGACTTTCGGGTCATTTTATTTTATAAGCTCTCAAGGCCAGACAACAACAGAGCCAGCAGAGCTTACTCTTAGCGAAAGTGAATCTTCACCCGGTTCTGTAATTGAAGTAGAGGGTGTCAATTTTGGTGCCAATTCTCAAGTTTCGATTTATTTTATGTCAGCTGAAGAAGTCGACCTCACAGATGGAAGTGCATTTGTTCTGCAAGGAATCGATAATGCAAACCAGAGTACAACAACTGAATCACAAGGCACTAGCACGTTTTTTGATGCTGATGGTGAGTCTCCGCATATATTGGGGGATCTGCTTGACACTACAAGCATTTCTGAGGACAATCTGCTTGTTGTACTTGAAGAAGGTCCGCCAGTGAATGGCACTATGAGTCTTGAATGCGAAGATCTAAACATCGCTCAAGGCCGCATAAATGGCACCATTGGCACATTTGGAGCAAGTCCGGGAACATACAATGAATGCTCAATTTCCATCTCAGATGACGACATTACAGATACAGGAGAAATTGACGAGCTGGTGGTTGTTTCAGACTCCGAACAAGACTATGAAAATAGTCTAGTTGCCTCTGAAACTGCTAACGAAGAAGGGACATTTGAATCATCATTAACCGTGCCCAATGTTGAAGGAGGAGAGTATGCAATCCTCGCTGTCGCAGACGACCGAAGAACAGCCATTTCTGCATTATCCGTGACTGTTGCAGAATCTGTAACTGAACCTGCTGCCGATACCTCTGCTGCCAACGTAACAGAAGATATCCTCACGAATGAAACTGTTACTCCTCCAGCTCTGGAAGAGGAGGAGGCGGCGACAGAAGAAGAATTGGGGGAAGCGGAATTCACTGAACTTCTGACAGCTGAAATCATTTCAAATGGAACACAAGGTGTTGCACCAGCCACTTTTGAATTTCAAGCAAACATAACGGATGGTGCACCGCCTTATAGTTATAACTGGGACTTTGGTGACGGCAGCGAAGGAAGTGATGAGCAAACTGTTGAGCATACATTTGAGGAAGCTGGCACATATAACGTCACTCTTACTGCTATAGACACTGATAATCAAAATGTATCTGATAATATAGAAATCAGCGTTGAAGAACCACCACCGCCATCCCCACCAACAACAATAACAGAGCCTCTTACAACTGAAATCATTTCAAATGGAACACAAGGTGTTGCACCAGCCACTTTTGAATTTCAAGCAAACATAACAGGCGGAAGAGAACCCTATACCATTAACTGGGACTTTGGTGACGGCAGCGAAGGAAGTGATGAGCAAACTGTTGAGCATACATTTGAGGAAGCTGGCACATATGATGTCTCTTTTGTCGTTACAGACGCTGACAATGAAGAAGCATCCAATAGTATAGAAATCAGCGTTGAAGAACCACCACCACCACCGCCATCCCCACCAACAACAACTCCGGTACAGAACCAGACACAGAACAATCAGACTGACACAACCGGAGAAGAGCCAACAGTTCAGCTAGATGAAACAAGTGCAGAACCTGGCTCACCTCTTGCAATCAGAGGTGAGGGCTTCCAGCCAGACACACCAATCCAGATATTCATAAACAATGTCCAAGTAAGAAATGTAATTACAAATGCAGAAGGATCATTTAACACAATAGTCATAGTGCCGACCACGATAGCTGCCGGCAGCGCCCAAGTGGTAGTCAGGACTGAGCAGACTACCATCGTCCAAAACGTCAATATAATACAATTAGATGGGGGGACTGAAGGACCTTCAACGCTTCGCTTAACTGCAGTGTCTGCCACAAACAATGGGGAAGCTCTACCCAATGCACCAGTCACTGTATTTGATGCAAGCAGCGGCGAGGTAGTAGAACGCGGTAGGACTCCTATAGATATAGAGCTTCAAGAAGGCACCTATTCTATCTTTTACTCTGACTTTGGGCGCTTTGAATTTGAGTCAGCAGAGCCCGGAAGATGGATAGATACACCCGATGGTGGCTCTGGGCTAATAACGATCAGGGAAGGCAGAAATACCACAGTGACTGCACTATATAGCGAGCAACCGACGCCTCCTCCGCCTCCAAGGGTGACAGACAATTCACTCACGCTTCGTGCACAAGACACACAGGGGAACCCTATACAGAACATGTTTGTAACGATCTACAATGCAGAAGCTGCAGAAAAGATAGAGCAGGGCTTCACGGAACTTAGAGTTGATAATCTGCCGCCAGGCACCTACCCAATATTCTTCTCAAACTTTGAAGATCTTGAGTTCCTAAGTGCCTCTCCCGGTACATGGATCCAAACTCAATCTGGTGGAGTGGGTTTTATGACTATACCTGATGACGGTGAAGATCATGACATTGTAGTGACGGCGGAGTACAATAGAACTACAGTGGTTGAAGAGGAACAGTTCAACATACAAGCGCCGCTCGATCTCAGAGGGAATATATTCACTATAACGTCAAATGAGACGCGCCCTGAAGGACCATTTGTGATGTCTGGAACATTTACACTAAGGGTAAGCGACGAGGAGCCTGTCAGTGCGACTCTCTCTGCTTTCTTCATGTCAGCAAGGGAAGACTCAAACGAAAATGTAGACTTGAAGTCACAGAGAAGCAGAGACCACGATACATTCCAGATAGTGGACCTCAAGCCGAGGGTGGCAAGGCCCATTGGGCTCAACAGTTATGTCGTTTCAGGAACTGCCGACCTATTACTCAATGGCGACATGTACTCTAACGACGAAAGGATAGTCGTAATCGTGAGAGGAGGCGAGGAGCTTACACCAACCAACATCGAAATTGACTTCCGAGGTGACCAACGCTACTCTGCATCCAACAGGCTTGATACACTGTATGGAGTCGTGAGCTCTGGCTTCCAATAGTGTGCAAAAGTAGGCGGTTTTTCCGCCTTCAATTTTTTATTTATATTTCTGTATTCACAAGAAGATACATAACAGTCTCTTATGAAACAGTATATTTTGACAAAATGAAAAATTTTGCTACCTTGTAACGCAGCATTTAAAGTTGATGTGGGCTGTCGTTATTCCCTCTCATTGTTGTTTCAACTGAAGATTAAGTGTTTTTTAAGCTAATAGTATTGCTATTTCTAGAATGCATGGGAGTGTCTGAAATTAGCTTCGAAAGCATTACCTCGATGCGCAATACATGCATGTCATTCTTGAAAAAGCCTAGCGCTGTTAGAGATACAGCGCATTGAATGTTTAAAAAAGTTCAGAATGTATGCCTTATTGTTTGGTATGGCGCTCAATTGTACAATCATAAATATTCTTCAGCCATGATTTAACCTAGCTGACATCGCTTTCAGTTGCTATTCCATAACCCATCTTTTTCCTTGCACTCTCCATTTTTTCAACAAAGGATTGGCCCCAGTGGCGCTGGTACTTCGGTTTAATAGTCAATGTACATTCAAAATTGTCTGCTTGTAATTGCAATTCAAAGGCCTTACCAGTCTTTGCTACCTGAATCCCTCCATCGGAGAGTTGGTGAATTATATTTACAGACTCGCTTTCATCGTACTCTGCTGAATAATTTGTAACAAGACTACTTGGAATCTCCGGGTTGAAGTCTGCCATGGCCTTAATGATGCGCTTCTGCCCATGATTGCTGCACTTAAGCTCGAAGTTAAGCAAAACTTTCTTTCTGTTTTCGGCCATATTGTGATGTGTTATAACAACCTAAAAAATTTTTCTATGTGAAATACTAATAACTTGATGAGAAATCACGTAAGATTTTGTTTACAAATTGTCGTTTACCCGTCTTATGTCGCAAGAACCGATAGTAATTAGCCATAATGATATTGCTCTTAAGTAAAGATATGAATATTCTCGATGTGGGTGTAATAGGCATGCATGCTTTTTTCAGCGAGTCAGCATTACTATGATAATAGATATTATAATACTACTATTAGAGATTTAATAGATAGCGATTACATTTAGGATGGTATTCTTATCTACTATAATGCGCGAAGGTGAATACTATGTGTGACTGGACGCACGAAGAAATAAAAGAAAAGGAGACAGTCAGTAGCACAAAAGCTAAGGCAAAAGACATCGAAACTTTTGAAAAGAAAGAAGAGAGACCACTCACTGCGATCAGTTAAGACAAAAATAAAAACATAGACACGAAAATAGCAAGCTAATCTTCTTTTTTCTTTCTGTCCATGACAGAAATTATCACCGATATGAGAACACAATCTATTTCTAGATAGAAAATAATTAGCGCAACTTTCTCAGCTTAATATTATATGCAAGGCTGAACCTGTGAGCTTCGTCCCGGGCATGCTGCACCAATTTGAGGCCTGCATTATTCTTCGGTAGCATAACTGGGTCTTTAGAACCCACTAAATAGATCTCTTCATTTTCCTTTGCAAGACTAATGCATGGGACACCTGAGATGCCCAAGCTTCGAAGTGACATGATAGCAGCCCCAAGCTGACCGCGCCCACCGTCTATCAGTATAAGATCCGGAATCTTTTCACCTGCAGACGAATAGCGCCGACGAACAAGCTCCCCTATCATTGCAAAGTCGTTCTGTCCTACTACTGTTGTGATGTTGAATCTCCTATAGTAGCTCTTGCTGGGCTTGCCATTGACAAATCGAACACATGAGCCAACAGCAATTGAGATCCCAAGATTTGATACGTCAAAGCAATCAATGACTTCAGGCATGGAAGTAAGCTTTAAGGCATTTTTAAGCTCTACCACTGCTGGATCATATCCCCTTTCAATATACATTGAAAGGTTGCGCATGATGAGGTCCATCAGCTGCCGCTTATCCTTTGTTAGTGTCTTTTCAACATTAAAGATGCTTACCTTGTGGCCTGATATTTTTTCAAGTGATATCACTAACACCTGTTTGTCCTCAAGGTCTTCATTGACATAGACAAACCTTGGAATTATTGGTACTGAAGAGTAATATTGTAAAAGAAATGAGGAAAGCGAGTTGTCGCCTATTAGATCAAATTCGAACTTTTTTCGATCGCTTATGACACCATGTGTCCTACGGAGTGCCATTACATGGGCGACACCCTTTTTGGTATCCTTTAAAATACTAACATACTCTTCATCATGGTTGCGGTTGACAGCCTTTTCCATCTTTTGCTTAATGCGCAAATTATTCAGCCTATACAGAGTATCACGGATCTCTTTTGCCCTTTCATAGTCGCCAAGCTGAGATGCACGCTTCATCTCTGCATGCATTTCATCAGCAAACCTGTCGATACTGCTCTTACCTTCAAGAATGTCTTGCAATGCTATGATATTCATCATATATTGCTCCCGCCTTACATTAGCTATGCATGGTGCATCGCAATTCTTGATGAAGTATTGAAGACAGGGTGTCTTGGGCAGTCTATTACATACTCTTATCTTGAATAATTTTCGCAAGAGTCCAACTGTTAAGTATTTAGAACTGCCCCGCACAAAAGGTCCATAGATTCTACCTTTTGGTCCTGTGAATTCTCCTGCCCTGTTTCGTCTCGCAACAAGGAGACGGGGAAATGCCTCGTCTGTTATTTTTAGATAAGTGTAACGTTGTTGATCCTTCAACTCAATGTTGAAGACTGGTCTGTAACGCTTGATTAGATTGGACTCAAGGAGGAATGCCTCGATCTCATTGTCAGTAACAACGAAATCTATGTCTGCTATCTTCTCAACTAGTCTACTGGTCTTCCATCCTAACTTTGGATCATGCCTACTGAAATAAGAGATGACACGTTTTCGCAGGTTCTTGGCTTTGCCTATGTAGATTATCGCACCTTCGCTATCCTTCATTAGGTAGACGCCCGGTTCTTCTGGAATGCGCTTTTCTCTTAGAATCGTAGTGGTGAAAGTCATTGATTGGCCCTCTGCACTACCATACTATCGACTGACAACTTTGGCTTCAGATACTTGCCAGTATAACTGTTCATGTTTTCGCTTATCTTCTCAGGTGTACCGGCTACAACAATTCGCCCGCCTGCTGCGCCACCCTCTGGTCCAAGGTCTACTATCCAGTCTGCCGACGTAATGACATCAAGGTTGTGTTCAATGATTATGACTGTGTTGCCAAGGTCAACCAGTCTTTTGAGCACGTTTAACAGCTTGCTTACGTCTGCAAAGTGGAGACCTGTAGTGGGCTCGTCTAAAATATACACCGTCTTGCCAGTGTCGCGCTTTGACAGCTCCGCGGCAAGCTTGATCCTCTGAGCCTCACCTCCTGAGAGTGTGGTTGCAGGCTGACCAAGCCTCAGGTAGCCAAGACCCACATCGCTTAGCGTTTGGAGTTTTTTGGTAATACTCGGTATAGCATAGAAGAATTTCAGTGCTTCTTCGACAGTCATATCAAGCACATCTGAAATAGTTTTGCCTCTGTACTTAATTGCAAGCGTTTCAGAATTATAACGCTTACCTTTGCATTCGTCGCATGTGACGTAGATATCCGGCAAGAATTGCATCTCTATCTTTTTTGAGCCACCACCTTCACATGAGTCACACCTTCCATCTGAGACATTAAATGAGAATCTGCCAGCCTTGTATCCCATTTCTCTTGCCTGAGACGTCTTGGCGAATAACTCCCGTATGGGCGTAAAGGCATTGACATAAGTGGCAGCATTTGATCTCGGAGTTCTGCCAATTGGAGACTGATCGATGCCTATCACCTTGTCTATATGCTCAAGGCCGGATATCTTATCATGCCTGCCTGCTCTTTCCTTTGCACCGTAAAAGTATGCGGCAAGTGCCCTGAACAATATATCGTTTATGAGTGTTGATTTTCCTGAACCTGAAACACCGGTAACAGCTGTCATGCACCCCAGAGGAAAGCTAACATCAATGGACTTTAGATTATTCTCAGATGCATTGTGAACAGTTAGCCACTTGCTTGGCTTTCTCCGTTCATGCCTATGGGCAACAACCACCTGATCACCTCTGAGAAAAGCGCCTGTAATAGAGCTAGGATTATTCACAATGTCTTCAAGCGGCCCGCTTGCGACAATAGCTCCTCCGTGCCTACCAGCACCTTGGCCTATATCTATTATCCAGTCAGAGCTTCGTATAACTTCCTCATCATGTTCTACAACAATGAGAGTGTTGTCTAAATCTCGAAGTTTTTTGAGAGTATCTATTAGACGCATATTATCGCGCTGGTGCAGGCCGATCGTTGGCTCATCCAATACATAGAGCACACCTGTTAGGTTTGCTCCGATCTGGGTCGCAAGCCTGATTCTTTGCGACTCGCCCCCTGAAAGGGTAGCAGTCATTCTATTGAGAGTAAGATAGTTGAGTCCCACATTTAGTAAAAAGTCGAGTCTTGACATAATTTCCTTCAGTATAGTCCTTGCGATGTAGCGCTCAGTTTCTGTGAGCTCTAGTATTTGGAAGAAGCGATAGCACTCATCTATTGACATGTCACATACATCCATTATCGATCTGTTCTGTATCCTGACTGCCAAAGCTTCGTCTCGCAGGCGCCTGCCATTGCACAACTCACAAGGCCGCTCCCGCATGAATTGCATTAGGTCTTCGCGCTTTGACTCGGATTCGGTTTCGCGGTAAATGCGGTCAAGGTTTGGTATAACCCCTTCAAATGATCCGCGGTATTCCCATCGGCTATCAGAATAACGTGACTGGTACTTGTAGTGGATGCTCTCGTCGCTGCCATAGAGTATTACCTTAAGCTGTTCTGGCTTCATCTTAGCTATCGGAGTGGCAAGATCAAAACCAAACCTTCTGCCTACGTCGCGCAACATCGCAGATCGAAATGTTGCAAAGTGTCCAGTCCAGGGCCGTATTGCCCCTTCTATTATGCTCTTTGACTTGTCTGGTATTATCAAATCTGGATCAAATTCAATTTTCATGCCAAGTCCATTGCATTCTCTGCATGCTCCAAATGGCGAGTTGAATGAAAAGGTTCTGGGCTCCAAGTCTCCAAGCGAAATACCGCAGTGAGGACAAGCATTCCTCTGAGAATACATAGTGTCCTTGTTGTCAACTGAAACTACAACAACTCCTCCGCCTACCTTCAGTGCAGATTGTATCGAGTCAAAGAGCCTGCTTTTTTCTTCTGTAGAGGGTTTGAGCCTGTCTACGACCACTTCAATCGTGTGCTTCTTTTGCCTATCGAGCCTTGGATAATTGGATTTTTCTTCTTCTTCTTTCTCTTCTTCCTCATCGAGCCTCGTTACCTCTCCATCTAGCCTAATGCGAGAGAAGCCATCTTGCTTAAGCTGATCGAATAATTTTTCATATGTTCCCTTCTTGGCCTGTATAACTGGGCCCAAGATCATAACATTCTTACCTTCTGCTGTTTTCATTATAGTTTCTGTGATCGAGTCAGCTGACTGACTGGCTATTTTTCTGCCACACTTAGGGCAATGAGGTACGCCTATTCTTGCAAACAGGAGACGTAGGTAGTCGTAAATCTCTGTCACCGTGCCAACGGTCGAGCGTGGATTCTTGCTTGTTGTCTTTTGCTGTATAGATATTGCTGGCGACAAACCATCGATAGAATCAACATCAGGCTTGTCCATCAATTCCAAAAATTGTCTTGCATAGGCCGATAGTGATTCCACATAACGTCTCTGACCTTCTGCATATATTGTATCAAATGCTAGAGTCGATTTCCCAGAGCCAGAAAGGCCGGTTATGACTACCAACTTGTTCTTTGGTATTTCGACATTGATATTCTTGAGATTGTGCTGCCTTGCTCCTTTGATTATTATCTTATTGTGCATTACGACGACACCTTTGAGAATGCCGGCTCACCAAGAGCCTTTCTTATCTTGTCCAGCTTTTCGCGAAACATTATAGCCTTTTCAAACTCTAGCTCTTCTGCAAACCTCTTCATAGTAGCCTCTGTCTCTATCGCAAGTTTGAACAGATCTTCTCTTGCCATCGACTTTGCGTCCACTTGAACATCGTCGATTTCCTTAATACTTTCTGATATTGGCTTAACTATTGTCTTTGGAGTTATCTTGTATCTCTTGTTATATTCCAATTGCTTTTTGCGTCTGCGTTCAGTTTCTTCGAGAGCTTGCTTCATTGACTGGGTAATATGATCTGAATACATTATGACAGTACCGTCAAGGTTTCTTGCTGCTCTGCCAAAGGTCTGAATAAGACTGGTTGTATTGCGCAAGAATCCCTCCTTGTCTGCATCCAGAATTGCAACAAGGGAAACTTCCGGGATGTCAAGGCCTTCTCTTAGCAGATTGATGCCTACTAGCGAATCAAACTCGCCAAGACGCAACTGCCTTATGAGTTCTGTACGCTCAAGACCCTCAATCTCTGAATGGAGATAGCGCACGCTCACCTTGTTTTTGGCAAGAAATTCTGCCAAGTCTTCTGCCATCCTCTTTGTCATTGTCGTGACAAGCGTCCGCTGATTCCTCTCTGCCCTATTCCTTATCTCTTTTATCAAATCTTCCATCTGGTTTTTAGTGGGCCGAATTTCAACCCTGGGGTCTACAAGACCTGTAGGGCGTACTAGCTGCTCAATGACTTGCAAGCTACTCTTTAATTCGTAGGGACCAGGTGTAGCTGAAACAAAGATCACATTTTTCAGGTAGTTCTCAAATTCTTCAAACCTAAGTGGACGGTTGTCGTACGCACTTGGCAGACGAAAACCATAGTCAACTAGCATTTTCTTGCGTGTATGGTCTCCATTATACATGCCATGCAACTGCGGTAATGTAACATGCGACTCGTCAATTACTAACAAAAAGTCATCGCCAAAAAAATCAAGCAAGCAGTAAGGCGGCTGTCCTGGTGCCCTGCCGTCCAAGTGACGGGAGTAATTCTCAATTCCAGAGCAATAGCCAAACTCCTCTATCATCTCAAGATCGTATTTTGTGCGCTGTATAAGCCTCTGCCTTTCAAGTTCTGAGGGCAGATTTGGAAGCCAGTTTTCCAACTCACGCTTGATTGAGGTAATAGCTCTATTACGAGAATTGTCGTCAGTAATGTAGTGCTTGGCTGGAAATATCTTAACTGCATTTACGTCGCGCAATTTTTTCATAGTGACATGATCATGCATGCTTATGTGCTCAACCTCGTCACCAAACATTGAGATCCGGATAATGTCATCGGAATATCCAGGAATGATATCAATGGTGTCACCTTTGACCCGGAGGTTGCCGGGCACAAGTGATAAATCGTTTCGCTCATAACGCGCTTCAATAAAGTTGTGAATTAGCAATTTGCGGTCGATTGTCATCCCTCTTGCTACTGGAATTGCGTTTTTCTCCCATTCTTTTGGCGAGCCAAGTGAATATATGCATGATACCGTAGACACAATTATTGTGGGCTCGCCAGACATCAACATCGCAGTCGCTTCTAACCTCATCTTCTCTATCTTTTCATTTACCTCAGTATCCTTTTCAATGTAGGTGTCTGTCTGAGGAATATAACTTTCAGGCTGGTAATAGTCATAAAAGCTTACGAAATAGCCGACATTATTTTTTGGAAAGAACTCTTTGAATTCGGCATATAGCTGCGCCGCAAGGGTCTTGTTATGAGAAATCACAAGCGTATTCTTGTTTGCGCTTGCAATGACATTTGCAATTGTAAATGTCTTGCCACTTCCAGTCACGCCGAGGAGGGTCTGACGTCCTCCCTTGTGCACGCCCCTAACAAGCTGCTCTATTGCTTCAGGCTGGTCTCCGCTAGGAGGAAAGGCGTCTTTTGCCAGAGTAAAGGCAGTAGAGCTGGTAAGCAAAGTGCTAGAACACCTATTTTTCCTAACGGGCTTATATGGCTAATCCCTCTCATTCATTTATTCTGATTAATTGTATAAGCGTCGTTTCTTCATGATGCTGGCTGTATGCCTGCTCATTTGTATTAATAGATTGTATTTTACAGAGTCTTGAAAAGCACAGCAGACCAGGTTATAAGAAGGATATAGCCCCGGCAATATGCTAACATGCATAGGGATACTTAGATGCTACTATCAAAAAATTCTGTCAAGAAGGTAATTAGATGAGGAATAAATCTACTCATCAGGCACATTTATAGAAGGAAAATATATACTCTTAGTAGTGATTTCTCTTACATTAGATTGATTAATCTATGTATTTACACAATTGATTCCTTGTAAAGGGGAGAGAGAAAGAGACAACGCCAGAGAGATATAGATGTCAGTTCACCACTTCGAACAGATATCTACCATCAAATGCCCAAACAACAAAGAACAACCTCTTTTTGGCAAACTTGCCCTCCAAAAAAGGATAAAACGAATTCGAAAATCTTTTGTTCAACTACACCGCTATGTACAGGTATGGACAAACTCGACATTCCTCGAGTAGGCAAGCGCGAGTTCTTGGATTTTCTGCAAGAGGAGGGCAAAGTGCGAGTGGACGATTACATTGAGGGAGCAGTTGAAGTTGCAGAAGAAGTCCATTCTGACCAAATGCGCGAAGATGGCACTTCGCCATTCCTTGAAACCCATACATGGCCGGTCACGATGGATGTCATAACACATTATCGCTCAGTCAATCGCAATATCACAAGCGTAGAAATTGCAACTGCAATTTTGCATGACGTCATGGAAGACGATGAGAGAATCTTGAATCTATATGAATCTAAGTCATACGGGTTTGAAGCTTATCTTGCATACCGGTTTGGCAGCAGGATCCGCAATATTGCGAGCGAACTGAAGATCAAAGCTCTCGAAAACTATCCAGGTGCAAACGATATAGAGCGCCAGCTGGAGCGCTTCTTAGAATACTGTGACATACTTCGTGATGCCGAATATGACGTCAAGGTAATTAAGCTGACAGACAGGCTCAACAATATGTCATTTATCCGACGCGTTCCAGGGCATGACAAGGTAAGGCGGTACATGCGTGAAGCAGAGGACTTTTATATTGCATACACTATGCTGCCACCCAAAATGCCTTCTTTCTATCAACGTATGAGGGCTGGTTACGAAGAGTTGAGAGCATTATCGACTCAAAAGTTGGTCGCTGCATAATTTTTTTCCTTTACAAACAATTTAATGGTAGTAATCTATGGGGTAAAGGATGTATAAGTATTGACGAGAACAACAACAAAAGAACTCAACGTTGCAGTTATCGTAAAACTAGAACCTGATTTCTCTGAAGGGAATGTTAGCTACAACGCCGACGGCACGCTCAATCGTGCAGAAACAAAGAGCATCCTTGGACCCCATAGTGCTATAGCGTCAGATGCCGCATTTTACGCTAAGGTCAAATATGGTGCGCGCGTTGCAGTTGGAACGATGGGTCCCCCTATTGCAGAGAGCGCTCTACAGCAAGCGCAACTGCTTTGCGATGCCGACGAACTTCATTTGTATAGCGATAGGATCTTCGCAGGTGCTGACACGCTTGCCACTGCTGAAGTTCTCAAGGCTGGCATCTCTAAAGTAGAAGTAGGAGAAGGTAAAGTAGATATTGTATTTTCCGGGCACAGAGCATCTGACGGCGAGACCGGTCAGACAGGACCCCAGACTGCTTGGAAGCTGGGGTATACCTTCCTTGGCAATGTCATAGATTATAATGTTGATCTTCAGAGTGGATTGTTAAGGGCAAAGCGCCTGATCTCACTTCAAGGGTTTTATGATGTCATTGAAGAGGTAGAGGCGCCCCTCCCGGTTTTCATCTCTCTAGACCCATCATACAAAGCATTTTTTAACACTGTGTCACAGAGGCTTGCTTTTGAAAAATACCAAAAAGAAGCAAGATCACGTGGAGAAAACTACAAGCAATTCTTGAAGGTTTTAAACACACAGCAGCTAGGTATAGATCCAAAACTAGTTGGATTGCCCGGCTCTCCAACAATTGTATACAAAGTCGAGCGCATACCTAAGGCAAAGGCTAGCAGAAAAGCCGAAGTTATCGATGGAACAAATCGTGAGCAGATTGGAAGGGTGGTAGCTAACATGTATGAAGTGCTTGGAGGCATGGTAATCAAATGATATCAAAATATCAGCACCTCTATGTTGTCATAGAACATGAAGACGGCGTGCCACTCCCTGTCAGTCTTGAAATGCTGGGTGAGGCGAGGCGGCTCATGGATGGTTTTAATAAGAAATATTCCTCTGACGAGAAAGTGGTAGCAATTGTCCTTGGACATAATGTTCGCAAGTTATGCGAAGAGATTATTTTTTATGGCGCTGACGCAGTGATCTACGCAGATAGCCCAGAGCTTCGATACAGAAGGAACCTTATCGATACCAAGGTGATAAGCCAGATAGCGAGTAGCAGAGATGTAGTGGCGGAGTTTTCAGATACTTCTGAATTTGTAAAGCCGCGATACATGTTTTTTGGCGCGGATAGTATAGGGAGGCATTTATCCTCCACAGTTCTGGCAGATCTAGAATCCGGACTTGCGTCGGATATCAACAAACTTGTTATCGAGGACTTGGAAATAAAACATGAACATAAGACAAAGGGGCAAGCGATGACGTATGAAAAAACGCTTGAAATGTACAGGCCAGACTTTTCCGGGTTCCTCTGGACTACTATTCTTTGCCTTGACAACCGTAACCCAGCCATTGAGCGTGAATACCATCCGCAAGCATGCAGCATAATTCCAGGTGTGTTTGCCCCAATTGAGCCCGATAAATCAAGGCGCGGCGTAATAATAGACCATGTCCCAGAATTTGATGAGCGTGACCTTCAGGTAAGAATACTTGATAGAAAAATAGTGAAAAGTGCGGTCGACTTTGACAGTCACAAGGCTGTCGTAAGTTTTGGTAAGGGAGTCAAGGATTCGCCAGAGCAGAATATCAAGCTGGTATCTGACCTTGCAAAAGAGATTGAAGCTGAAGTTGGCATTTCGCTCCCAATATCTAAAAAGCCGTTTCCTGTGAGTGAAGGAATAAACTCTACCTACATGATCCCTGATAGGGTCATCGGGACGAGCGGCCGCAAGGTAGCACCCTTGCTCTATATTGCAGTGGGAGTAAGTGGTGCCATGCAACACATTGCAGGCATGAAAGAGTCCGGCTTTATAGTGGCAATTAATCCAGATGAAAACTCGCCCATAAAGGACGAGTGCGACATATTCATAAGAGGAAGAATGGAGGATGTGATACCGCTCTTGCTTGAGGAACTGAGAAAGCAGAGACCTACAATAGAGGTAAAGAAGTGATATGGAGCACTATGACGTTGCAATAATTGGCGGCGGATCTGCTGGGCTTGCGGCTCTAAAACAGCTGTCAAACTTGAATAAACAAGCGATATTGATTGAGGCAGGCAAGAAGGCTGGCAGCAAGAACCTATCCGGTGGCATACTGTATTCTAAAAAGCCCAAGCATGGCAAGACATATAATGTTGAAGACGTTTATCCAGAATTTCTGCAAGATAAACCTATCGAGCGCAGAATAACTCAGTACATGCTGCATGCGACTTCTCGAGACAAGGTGTTTACAATGAACCTGACTACAGCACATGAATATCAAGCCAACTTTGGCTATTCTGTTCTTCTCAACAAGCTAAATGGATGGTTTGCTAAGCAGGCCAGCGAAGGTGCAGAGCGGCAGGGTGGAGGCATAGTCTCGGGTGTGCATGTTCGCTCGCTAAGATGGCAGGATGAAAAAACAATAATTGAAACTGATGAGTTAGAGCCCTTTGAAGCAAAAGCAGTAATTGCTGCAGACGGAGTCAACTCTGAAGTTGCAGAAATGACTGGTGCTAGGGCAAAATTCACACCAGAGCAGTTGTACCAAGGTGTAAAGGTCATAGTCAAGCTGCCAGAAGAGATAATTGAGCAGCGGTTCGGAATTGGGCCAGATGAAGGCGCTGCTCATCTATTTGCCGGCGACGTCACGCTCACCCACATTGGAGGGGGATTTCTGTATACAAACCTCGATACACTTTCTGTAGGCGCAGTCTATCATTACGATTCGCTTATGGACAGGCCCTCAGAACCTTACACGCTAGTAAACTCTCTGCTCAAGAACCCTTTGGTTGCAGAATTTATCAAAGATCAAGTGGCAGTCAAAGAGGAAATAGACAAGAACCTACCAAAAGAGGAACAACTTAGGACACGGTTTGCGGTTAGCAAATTAATAAAGACCTGGAATGAGCTTCGCGATAGCTACCACTCTCGTGCTGTAAGGAAAAAACTGGTTGAAAGCGGCAAATACAAATCCGAAGAGGAAATCAAGGCAAGGCTTGATTCTGTGCAAAATGAGCTTGCTACAAAATACGACACAAAATTTGTCACTGATTATATTGAGCTTGAATACGGAGCCAAGCTGGTGCCAGATGGCAAGCGGTGTGCAATGAAAAAGCCGTACTACAAGAATATTCTCTTTGTAGGCGATGCAGCCGGAAGGGGAGTATTTATTGGACCCAGAATAGAAGGGCTCAATGTCGGCATAGACGATGCAGTAAGGGCAGCAAATGCAGTCGCAAGAGCTATTGATAGAAACAACTTTTCTCCACAGTATATGGGTGAATCATACAGCCAGTCAATAGAAGAGAGTCCATACACTAGAGATATGAAGGAGATAGACAAGGACTATCTGAAGATATTCCTCGATGCTGCAAAGGACGTGCCAAAGGATATCATCGGACAACGCTACGGCATGGTATTTAGGCTAATGTCAAGTGGCACACTTAGAGGGCTGGCTGTAGGCTTTGCAAACATCCTTGGCTACGATAAGCTGCTACCGCTGGTTGAATCAGAAGATACGTATGTCCAAGTGCCAATAGAACTTGCAGAAAAGACCGGGAGAGAAGTTCACGCAACATATGAACCTACAATACCTACGATAGCCCAGCGCATCGCACGGCTAAAATATGATGACGATAAAGTTTCACACATTAAGGTGCTCAATTCCAAGTCAGAGTTCATGAAAAAGATGGTTATACTTTGTCCTACATTCTGCTACAGTATGGAAGGGGGTGACGTGACACTTCAGCATGAAGCATGCATAGAGTGTGGCACCTGTGCCAAGGAAACGGAGTGGCGCCACCCAAGGGGAGAAAAAGGGATAATCTATCAATACGGCTAGCTAGCCAGTCAGCTAGTTAGCTAGAATTCTTCCACTTTATTGAGCAGCCAATGGAGGGATCAAAATCCTTCTCTATTCTTTCTCCTCTTAGCAGCTTGCGAATGTTGTTCTCCATAACTGGGACTGTGGGCTTTGCGTCTGGCTCAAGTGCGTCATTTATTCTGCCGTGGAATACTAGCCGACGGTCTGCATCAAACAAGAAAGGGTCTGGAGTGCATATCGCGCCATATGCTCTCGCAACATCTTGGCTTTCGTCTATTAGGTATGGAAAATTGAGCTTGTGCTCATTTGCAAATTTGAGCATGTTGTCAAAGCCCTCGTCTTTGTAGTTTGGATCGTTACTATTGATGCCAATAACTTGAACTTCAGATGTATTGAATCTGCTTTGCAAAGCGACGATATCACCAATCCTCGCCTTGACGTAGGGACAGTGATTGCAAATGAATACAACAAGTGTTGCCTTGCTCTTATAATCCTGTAGTGAGTGCATCATACTGTCTACGGCTTTCAATGTAAAATCAGGTGCTCTACTGCCTGTCTTGAGAACTTGTGGTGATGAGGCTGTCTTGACCATTCCAAATCATGCAATTGTAGATATTATATATCTATTACGAATTCTGCGCATTACCATTATAAATGTCGCCTTAAATAACAATACCAATGGATTATTATGGAAAAGAGAGTACAAGCAACAACAACAATAATAATAAAATAACACTGCCAAGCTCTTGCCAATAATCCTGCTGCTAGTATCTGGTACTGCTGCAATTGTTACTATGTTTATCCTTCAGTTCTTTGGTGTATACTTTTTCTTTTTCTTTTTCTTT
>DATMWK010000039.1:0-4452 GCA_035562555.1 Nitrososphaera sp.
TTTGAAGCTGCGGCAGAAGGCATTTCTTTTAGAGGCATGGACCCCTCGCACATTGCGCTTATAGATATTCATTGGCCCAACCATGCTTTTGAAAAGTATGAATGCGACAGCTTAGTAAAATTCGGAATCAGGGTCGACGAATTTTCAAAGCTGATAAAAAGGGCTGATAAGAAGGACGCAGTTGAAATCAGCATTGGCGACGATAGCATGTTGCATCTAAAAATGTCAAATAGTTACAAGCGGGAATATAAGAGCCGCCTGATAGAGAGCTCGGCAAGCTCCACTCCGCTGCCAAAGCTCAACTTTAACTCCAAAGCTGTATTCACAGCTATAGCGTTTGACAAAGTATTGTCTGATGTTCAGGTGGTATCGGAATACATCTCTATTGAATCAAAATCAGGCATGATAACGTTCTCTGGGAGGGGAGACTCCGGCGAAGCTGACATTACTCTTGAGGCGGGCAATGAAGGACTTGAAGAGATTGAGGCCAAGGAGGAAAGCAAGACTACATACAGTATTGACTATTTATCTAAGATAACCAAGGCGGTGGTGTCAATGGGTGGCTCAGTGACGGCCGAGTATTCAAGTAAAATGCCACTCAGACTAGAGTTCAAGATAGCAAATGTAGGGAGGATTCATTTCTATTTAGCGCCTAGAGTTCAGGATTAGAGCACATATGCGCTTGGTAATGAAGTTTGGGGGAACTGCTGTAGACTCCTCTGACAAAATAAGACACATTGCACAGCTCGTACAATCCCATAAGAAAGGCAATGAAATAGTGTGCGTGGTTTCTGCGGTCCGAGGCATGACTGATGGTCTACTCTCGATATCAAACAGCGTCAAGCGAGGAGATAAGACCTCGATAAATGAATTTGTGAAAAAGTGTACCTATACTCACATGCAGATTGCAGAGGATGCAATTTCAGACAAAAAGTTGAAAAGCGAGGCCCTCGTCACGGTCAAGAAGGTAATTAATGAGCTGGAAGATGTACTCGGCGGCATTGTGCTATTAGGAGAAGTCACCACAAAATCGCTTGACTACCTAATGTCCTTTGGCGAGCGCCTCTCAACGCCTATAGTGTCCTTTGCACTACAAGACCTTGGGATTAAGTCAGAACACCTTACAGGTAAGGAGGCAGGCATACTCACCGATAGCAACTTTGGTGAGGCTCGACCTCTAATGGATACAACAAAGCTTAAGGTGAGCCATAAGCTTGAGCCGATGCTCAAGCAAGATATCGTGCCTGTTGTAACTGGATTTATTGGCGCCGATCAATATGGCAACGTCACCACTATTGGACGGGGCGGGTCTGACTATACTGCTACGATAATAGCTGTAAGTGTAGGTGCTGAAGAAGTGTGGTTATGGAGCGATGTTGACGGACTAATGACAGTAGACCCCAAGCTGGTCATGAATGCTAAAGTGCTCAAGGAAGTATCATTTGCTGAAGCGATGGAGATGGCGCTCTTTGGAGCGAAATACATGCACCCCAGAGCTCTTGAGCCAGTCATTGATACCAAGATTCCAATAAGGATCCGCAATACCTTTAATGTTAAGCATACTGGCACTATCATTACAAAAAACCCAAGCAAGGAATCGCAGAAAATAGTAAAGTCTGTAAGCGTGATACGTCATACTGCTCTGATTGATGTAAGCGGCGGTAGTATGGTTGGCGCACCAGGCACCGCAGCCAAGATCTTTGATACCCTTGCCAAGAACCGAATAAACATTATGATGATATCACAGAGCCCCTCGGAATCAAGTATTTCGATGCTTGTCAGAAAGACTGACCTTGACAAGGCTATTACTACATTGGAGCTGAGCCTGCTTGGAAAAGTCATAAAGCAGATAAATGTCAACGATGACGTTGCTGTTATTGCAGTGGTAGGATCGGGCATGCGAGGGATTAAGGGAGTAGCAGCCAAAGTATTTGGTGCTGTGGCAAAACGTGGCATCAACGTCATAATGATAACACAAGGATCCTCTGAGCTCAACTTGGCCTTTGTTGTCAATGATAGCGACTGCGAGCAGGCTGCGCAAGCTTTGCATGAGGAGTTTGAGCTTGGCAAAGGCACTGGGAAAGGATAAATTGGATTTCTCTCGACTCTGATGTGCAAGAATGAGCTCCAATCATGTCCCTTTATTACTATCCACTTCTTTTCATATTACTCACTGTTGGTTGGTTTGAATCATCATCCTCAAGTTACTATAGAGGAAGAAACATAGAAGATATTTGGTAACTTTTAAGACAGTGATGCTTATATGCTGTTAAAGCCAATAAGAAATGTTCTCCTATTCAAATAAGTATAAAAGAAACCCTTTATTGTTCTATATCAATGAAACTGGTTAAAACTAAAGAAATCGTCATCACACCGCTACTCCTCGGTATAATTTTCTCTGTATTAATTAGCAATAGTATCAATAATCAACAGGTAATAGCACAGCAGCAGCAACTATCCCCTGAAGAAATCCAAAACGAGATTCTCAGAGGAGGCCTACAGATAGAAAGGACTGATAATGTTACCACCACAACAGAGAGTTCAGTTCAATCTCTTCTGAATGGTAACCTTCTAGTATATGAAAGTCCTGTTCATAAAATTAGAACACAGTATCCTGATGGGTGGGAGATACTAATTCAAAGCACTTCAAATTCTTCGTTATCTCTAAGATTTAACTCTCCGCTGGAAAATGATACCGATATCTTTCGTGAAAATGTCCTTTTAGTAATTGATACCATCTCCAATAATACAGCCTTGAGTAATTACACGAGTGCAGCTCTTACTTCTTATCTAGAATTATACCCTGATCTTAGATTTGTTGATGTATCTTCAACTAATTTAAGTAATAATACTATTCCAGCGTATAAGCTTGTGGCTAGTCGCACGCAAGACGGTTTAGAATTCATGCAAATTTTTGCGATGAAAGATGGTCAAATTTATACTATTCTATATTCTTCAGAAAACACCAGATATTCTACATATTTGCCGATCATAGAAAAAATGATCAATTCATTCGAAGTGACCTAAGTCTTGTTGCAGTTAATGCAAGCAAAGGGCGTTGCACCCGAAATTTTGAGGGATAAAGCGTTATCATTGCAACAGCTGAAGAGGCTTGCGACACTAGACGAGGAGGAGGAGGAGGAAGAAGAAGAAGAAGAAAAAGGGCTAGTTTGGAGGAGTGAATGCCCCAACTCGTACAGTTTTTTCCCCTTGTCTCCCGAACCCCCATTTTTGTACTAAAGCCCAGTAAGACAACCAAACAACGACCTAGGTTACCGCCTATTGTCCTACAGGACACGGTTACACAAGTCCAGGGCCAAGGGACCCTCCAGGTACCGCAGGGCACTGCATTGGACCACATTAGCGGTCTTGTCAGAAGAAAGTTGGGACGTGACTAAAGCCTCTGGTCATTATAATATCGATAGAATCGGTAAAAGTAATATTTACGAAATCACTTGGCCGTCACCTTGCAATTGGAAACCCACCAGAAGAGTCGCGTACTGGTAGGACCACCACAATATACTAGGTCAAAATTATCGCTGAGGTTATTAAACTAGCAGTCATGCCATCTTCTCTCACACACACACACACACACACACACACAATCTTACGCTTAGTTCAAAAAACTCATTAAGGTCAAAACTGTCAACCATATGTAAGCATGAGCTCCAAGAAGGGCAAGTTGTATGTTGTTGGAGTAGGGCCCGGTAGCCATGATCATATGACATATAGAGCAAAGCAGGTCATTGAGGAAAGTGAAGTCATTATTGGCTATGATACATACGTAACTCTAGTTGAAGATCTGATAGCAGACAAGGAGGTCTACCGCTACGCTATGACTCAAGAAGTGGATCGAGCAAATCAAGCGATCGACCTAGCAGAAAAGGGCAGAATAGTTTCAGTTGTTTCTTCTGGCGATCCAGGCATTTACGGCATGGTTGGACTTATATATGAAATCTTGGCTCAAAAGGGTTGGAATAGACATGACAGCAGCGGCATCTATGTCGAGTGTGTTCCAGGCGTATCTTCGCTCAATTCATGCGCTGCCCTTGTAGGCTCTCCTCTCATGACTGACTTCGCAGTTGTCAGCATGAGCGACTTGCTAGTTCCATGGGATATTATAGTCAAGCGTGTAGAAGCTGCAGCCATGGGCGACTATGTAACTGTCATATACAATCCTGCGAGTAAAAAGAGGGTTCATCAGCTGCGAGACACAAGAGACATATTTTTAAAATACAGAAAGCCAGATACGCCAATCGCAATAATCAAGGGTGCGTATCGAGAAAGCCAGGAGCTGGTTGTGACCACTTTGGAGAAGATGCTTGAGCATCAAGACATGTTGGGGATGATAACTACTGTCATAGTGGGCAACTCGTCAACATTTAACTATGAAGGGATGATGATAAATCCGCGTGGATACACTTCAAAGTATGAGTTGATCAAGCACTAGCA
>DATMWK010000040.1:0-7084 GCA_035562555.1 Nitrososphaera sp.
CCTGTTAATGAAACCATCTAAATTTCACTTACTTACTATTTGAAGATAATAAGAGGGAGCGTTGACTCGTTTCGATAAACATTGCATATGCACAGACGATCATGTAGGCTATATATTTTATCCATATCAAAAGTGGAGGCATATGTACCGACAGCTGAAAAAGAGAAGGAAGGAGAGAAGGAGGAGAGTACTATTTGAAAAACATTAGACCATTTTCTTATAATTTCCGTTTCCTGAGCTGATAGATGTATTTAATCTAGTGAATGACTTTTGCTATATCTTTCACCTCCGAAGAAATGATATATGTTATAAGTAAAGATTAGTAAGTTAGCTTTTGAATTCATTCACACTACTAGAATAGATTTACTCGCACATTTCTCATACGCATCAAAGAGCTATCTAGACCAAAGGTTCACAGATCCACGCTTAAACTGTCAAGAGTGGAGGGAGCGAAGCGAAGATGCTTTCTGTTTACTACCAGACAGTGTGTAGCTACAGCAATGGTTCTCCATCCTACGTTGTGTCATCACGTTATATTTGGGAGGAGATTGACCCGGACGTGGCTCCTCTCCTTTTTACCCTATTGATGTAGTCCTCTGCTCTTCTGAGCGCTGATGAAGGCCTTGGCATGATCTGTAGAGCCTAGTTGATACAGCAGTTTGTAGATGGATATACCATTTTCGCCCACATCGTAGACAGCAATAAGCTGGCTGGCTAGTCCAACATTGCCATGCTTGAATAAGAAGAAGCTGCTGCGAGTCGGTGATCATTATGATTTAAGCTTAGTATTAGGGCAGTAAGTTGAAGACGTTAAGCAGTTATATGAATAGACATCTAGTTAGTAGTCCATGACATTATACCAATAAACATTGATGACAACACCAATAAAATAGATATATTCCATCTAGATAGATAAATTATTGGATGATAGCAGTAATTCTCATTCGCAACAACATCTTGCTAATCAAAGAACTTTTCTCGCTTGGTTGAGGACATGTATTGCTCTTATAGGTCTAGGCTTTGTTGTTTCTAGATTTGGCTTACTTCTGTCGCCTATTTTTGTAGGTGAAGATGCTTCTATTGCTACCACTAATCCGGCTACTGTCTTTGAAAGCTCGACACATTTCTCTTCGTTCATAGGCACAGGTATGGTAGTTCTAGGAATAATTTTCACAGTATTTGCATTAAGGAATTATATCTACACCTACAAGTCCATAGAGCAGGGAACTTATTCTCCTAAACATTTTGATATTTATCTCTTGTCAATAGGACTTGTGATATTTGGGGCATTTGTAGTCGCTTATCTAATTCTCATTCCAATTTTGATACGTTAATAATAATGACGAATTCGAGTCGGGTCGTGGAGATATAACACCACAAGGCGTGGGTACTATCACTAATAACAAATTCAAAGCTAGTAGTAAAGAAAATGTACAATAGACCATAATCGCGTTTGAGAATCTTTTTGGTTTTAAAATTTTGGCTTTACAATAAATAGTATGGACATATGCTTGTAAGACAGTATTATAGAACCAACTATAGCGGAAACTTAAAAGGCATACTTCAATAGAGCACGAAAGAGACAGACAGGCTGTGATGATAATGATGGGAAATAGCAGGATAGTAGGCAGCAGAAGATGTTAGTAGCTATATGTTTCAGACTTGTTAAATAATAGCCATACAATTGAGCTGCCTGTTATGAGTAATACTAGCAGTTCCGAATTTAAAGGTACTATAGGACGCACATGGGATGAATCAAAGCCATGGTGGCCGCAACCGACTCGTGCTCCAGCTGATGCTCCAGACGTTCTCTACCTTATACTAGACGATGTAGGATTTGGATGGCTAAGTTGCTATGGTGGTCCAATAGAGACTCCAAATATAGACAAATTAGCAGCAAATGGGTTGCTATACAACAACTGGCATACTACAGCGCTTTGTTCTCCTACTAGGGCATGCTTGATGACAGGCCGTAACCACCACTCCGTGGGGATGGCCAACATAACCGAGCTTGCAACAGGTTTTCCAGGATATAATGGCATAATGCCAAAAGAAAAGGCTGCTATTGGAGCTATTCTCAGACAGTATGGATACAACACCTACTGTGTTGGCAAATGGCACGACACTCCAGACACGGACACGGGACCTGAAGGACCATTTGACCGATGGCCAGTAGGGGAGATGATTGGCTTTGACCGATACTATGGGTTTATGGGTGGAGATTGCAATCAATGGTACCCCTCCCTGTTTTGGGACCACCACCCAGCTCCAACTCCAAAGACTCCAGAAGAAGGCTACCATCTGAGCGTTGATTTGGTTGATAAGGCAATTTTGTTTTTGAGCAACCATGAGTCTGTAGCTCCAGAGAAACCATGGCTTCTTTGGCTTGCATTTGGCGCATGCCATGCCCCACATCACGTACCAAAAGAATGGATTGATAAATACAAAGGAAAGTTTGACAAAGGATGGGACAAAGTAAGAGAGGAGACATTGGAAAGACAAAAGAGGATGGGCATTGTACCTAAAAACACAGAACTAGCACCACCTAATGAAGGAGTACAGAAATGGGATGATTTGTCAGCTGACGAAAAAAAATTGTTTGCTAGAATGATGGAATGTTATGCTGGCTTTTTGAGTCATACTGATAATCAGATTGGACGACTGATTGCATTTCTAGAGAAGGTTGGCAAGCTGGAAAATACACTTCTGTTTGTATGCTCTGACAATGGCGCAAGCGCAGAAGGCACGCTTACAGGTCTTTTTGATGAGATGAGCATGGCAAATCTGGTGCCTGAAACTGTAGAAGAAAATATAAAGAGAATTGACGAGCTTGGTGGACCAACCTGTTACAATCACTATCCTGTTGGATGGGCAATGGCAGGTGATACACCATTTAAGTGGTACAAGCAATATACTCATTACGGTGGAACAAAAGACCCCCTAATAGTACATTGGCCAAAAGGAATCAAAGAAAAGGGCAAGATAAGAACTCAATTCCATCATGCCATTGACATAGTACCAACTATTTTAGACGCTATAGGAGTTGAGCCCCCATCCCAAATAGGTGGATACACTCAAGCACCGATAGAAGGTGTTAGTATGTTCTATTCCTTCAACGATGCCAATGCTCCAACAACTAAGCAAATACAGTACTTTGAGATGCTTGGCAATAGAGGGATTTGGTATAAAGGATGGAAAGCAGTTACATTTCATGGTAGGCTTCCTTGGGAGAACAAGGCAAAGTGGAGCTTTGACGAAGATAAATGGGAGCTCTATAACGTAGAGCAAGACTTCTCAGAATGCCGCAACTTAGCCGAAAAACATCCTGATAAGTTAAGACAGCTAGTAGAATTATGGTGGGCTGAAGCAGGCAAGTACAATGTATTGCCATTAGATGATCGTTTCCAAGAACGGCTTTTGGGACGTGCTATGTTAGAGAAGGAAAAAACATCATTTGTATATTATCCTGGCACTGCAAGGATCCCAGAGAGTAGCGCGCCACATACACTGAACCGCTCATACACCATTACTGCAGAAGTAGAGATACCTGCTTCTGCTGATGTTGACAGTAGTCGTAGTAGTAATGGTGGTAAAGCAGAAGGTCCTATCTGCGCAGTAGGTGGTACCTCTTTGGGCTGGTCTCTTTACATCAAAGACCGTCGCTTGATATACTGCTACAACTACTTGAGCAAGCGGACCTATATACGATCTACAAAGGAAGTACCTAGTGGTGAGAAAGTAAAACTGCGCTACGAGTTTGAAAAGACAGGTCAAGAAAAGTTTGGTGCAGGTGGCATAGGTCGGCTGTATATTAATGACGAGAAGGTAGGTGAAGGCCAAATTCCACAAACAGCAAGATTCCGCTACTCGCTTGACGAAAGTTTTGATATAGGACGTGATTCAGCCTCTCCAGTTAGTGAAGAGTATAAAGCTGGTGCACAGTTTACTGGAGGAAATATTGAGAGAGTAGTAATTGATCTTGTCGGTGAAAAACATATAGATCCAGAGGCTGAGGTCAGGGTTTATATGAAGAGGCAGTAGTAGCACGAGTGGTGTGTCTCTCTCTCTGCTTCTTTAGAGAGAGAGATTTTGTTTTTCTCCTTTTATTCAATAGAAGACCAGCAGGGAGTATTATTCAAGGATTAGCGATCAGAACCTTTTTGAATTCTTCAACCTGAGCTAATGTGGTCATATGACCAATGAATCAGATGCAGGGCTGAAGACCCGCAATTTCCTGTTGATGATCTATGCTGCACTATTCGGCGCTCTTTCCTCTCTGCTCACGGCGGGATATATTACGCTCTACCAACAGGGGATCAACTTCTTTGAGCAGGTGAGCCTCATTGTTCTCACTATTAACATATGGCCACTAGTCCTTCTGACGGGAGCCGGCGTACTCATCGGACTTTTAATCAAGTTCTTTGGACAGCGTGGAGGATTGGGGGTTGCTCAGCAGGAATATGCTAAGACGGGCCGCCTCAACCCCAGGGACCTGCCCAGTATCTTGCCTCAAGCATTCATAGCACTATGGAGTGGTGCTCCAGTGGGTCCTGAAGGTCCTCTTGTTTTTCTAACCGGCGGAGTTGGAACCTTTTTCTCTGATCGACTCAGGCTCCAGAAAGACGATGTACACGTACTAGTCTATAGTTCAATCGCAGGAGCCTTCGGAGGTTTCTTTGGCCAACCAATCATCGGAGCTATCGGCGCTGTTGAGTACATGTTCATCAAGGAGCTTGATATCTATCGCCACTTGATCCCAGGACTTCTCGCTGCAGCCGTAGGTTGGGCCGTTTATTACGTACTCTTGGGGACCTCTTTTTTGGGAATCTACGCCTTCCCTGATTATGATTCTCCCCGCCTTTTTGATCTATGGTGGGCCTTTTTGGTCGGTGTCATAGCCGGCTTCATTGGAATCATGTACAAACTGATCTTCGGAATTTTGCACCTTGCCTTTAGCCGGCTCAACAAGCGACCAGTCTTACGTGCTGTCATAGGGGGGGTGATCATAGGCCTAATAGGTTCATTCCTCCCATTGACCCTGTATTCAGGTCAGGAACAGTTACTACAAATCATACATAATCCTGCCGCCTTTGGTATAGGTTTGCTGCTCCTGCTATTGCTGGTCAAGGCTCTACTAACAAGCACATCATTTGCTACAGGCTTTGAAGGAGGTCCAATCTTCCCCTTAATTTTCATAGGTGGCACTCTTGGACTGATGCTCTCCAAGATCCTTACATTCATACCCGAAGGCGTGGCGGTGACCGCTGGGATGGCAGGTGTTGCATGCGCTGTCTTCCCTATTCCCTTGACGATAATTCTATTGCTAGGACTGATGGGAGGGCAGACAGACCTTTTGCCAATAATTGTAATTGGAGCAGTTATAGGTTTCTTGGTATCGAAGGCGCTCGCACCCTTACTTCCAAAACGCGGCGTACATTCAGGCAGCGGTGGCGGTGAGTCCCAAACAACCTGAGAGAATATATGTATCTTCGTTATATGCACTAGCAGATGCAATAGTAGCGCACCAGAAGCAGTAGAGCAGAATTGACAAAGTATTGGATGTAGCCTTTTATTTTATGGAATATGAGCGAGACACATTTTCTTGCCATATATTTTATACTTTACAAATGAATTAACTTGGTTAAGCTATTTTAAAAACTAAAACATGCAAACTAAAGCATATGCAAGAAAGTAAGGAGGAGGATGAGTCACAAAACTATGAATGCAAGATATGTCATCTAAAATTTATTAACAAAACATATTTTGAAAGTCACATAAAAATTGAGCATGAGAAGCATTTGCCACCATCAGGAGTTTACTGAGAGAGATATCGGAATATCGGAATTCTTTAGCACAGAGAATAATAATAATAAAGCAGTCTAACATTAAATTGAAGCCCTATTAGTAAGAAATTTTTCACATTATATGAAAGCAATAATAGTTGAGCGAAGAAGTTTTTTACTACTTATGCATATGTCTGAACATTTCAAAGAACATAAAGATGAAGGGCAAGGAAGATAAACTGTATGCAATCGGAATTGGTAGCTTGGAATTCAAAGCCAGTCCTAAACCCAAGTACATGGCTAGCATTACGCAAATGATACCTATTAGAACTGGTTCCTTGGCTCTGAGAAGAAATCTTTCCACATCAAGTTTACGATAATGACTTGCATGAAAGATAACTGGCAGTACGAACATAGCTGTAGCCACTGCTACTGCATAAAGTGATGCAAGAAGGATTACGTTATCAAAGAATGTAAAGTATGAGGGAGGGTTTATCGCGATGTTTAGGAGAAAGCCAAAAAAAATTGAAGAAGCTGAGGCTAATATCTGGGGCCAGCGAAAAGTGACACCAACTCTATCATAATGTTCAGTAGAAGAGCGCATTACTGGATCATCGTTATCTTCTGGATTAGAAGACATTTGATAATGTTGTATTTGATCTGTAGTATATATATAAAGCGCGATTATTTTTTTACTATGCGTATGTCTTTCCAGAAGGGTTTATCGATTCTTAGCTCGATTATTATTTACCAACATTCCTTAAAATCTTCTTAATAGCAGTCTGAAAATTTTGTTCATGTATTTCCTTTTTTAATATCGCAAGATGCGAGTAGGAATTGGTTTGCAAAAGAAAATAGAAAATGATGATCTTTCTTCTTCTTCTTCTTCAAAACACAAACACTACACTAATATGAGAATATTTGTACGGTATGAGATCAAAAGAACATAACTATGATATTGGTTTTCCCTACCCATTTTGACTAAGGTGTCATTTACCTGTTTTGTACTCTTGCTATGTCCGCTTTCTAATAATTGTCTTCTTATTAGCTATTTTTCACGCGTACGTATGAAAAATTGAAACAAAATAATAATAGTAATAAATGGCAAGGAGCCTAAACCGTAGGCGATCTGAGTTGGTAGCTTCGAAGTCAATAGCAACCCTAAACCCAAGTACATGGCTAGCATTACGCAAATGATACCTATTAGGACATACTGCTTCGTTCTGAGAAGAAATCTTTCCACATCAAGTTTACGATAATGACTTGCATGAAAGATAACTGGCAGTACGAACATAGCTGTA
>DATMWK010000041.1:0-34735 GCA_035562555.1 Nitrososphaera sp.
AAAGGAACATTTGACTTTACCTTCACAGAAGCAGGCGAGTATCCGTACTTCTGTCTACTGCATCCAAACATGGTTGGGACGGTTAGCGTGACGAGCTGACTACTTCCAGTCGTTCTTCTTCTTTTTTTTAATTAACTAGAAAAACTCCTCTATATTTTAAAATTGAATATATGGAGTTACTTAGAATCCGGATCGAAACACAAAATGCTTTAATAAAAGTGCTACCTAGCTTGGGATTGGGTGTTTACATATCTTGAAAAAGATCGAAGCGGTTGTTCCTACTGCAAGGCTGCAAGGCGCTTTTGAGGCGCTGGGAGAATTGGGTTTAGGAGGCTTTACCTATTATGACTCAAAAGGACGCGGACAGTTACCCCGTCCAGAAATTCACTCAGGAAGAGGCACAAGTACATACCGGCCAGAGTTTAATGTAAATTCAACAATTGTTGTTGTCACAAAGGATTCGATGGCTGATAGCGTAATATCAAAGATCTTGGACAGCACAAGTTCAGGACTTGCTGGCGAAGGCAAGATATTTGTTTCGGATGTGGATGAGGCTATCGACATTGGCTCAAAGCAGCGCGGCGAAAGCGCGCTATAGGAAAGCCGAAAAACTTTTTATTATTATTATTATTTTGTCATTAGATGTTCGATAGCCTGACTTGCATTTAGCATACCTTTTCTCTTTGCATATTCTTCTATCAGCTTTAGCTGCTCTGAAGTAAAACAGACAGGCATGGTTCTTTTTTCTTCTTCTTCCATACCAAAATACGGCTCTGCAAGATTATAACTCTTTCTCAAAAGACACTAATGATTAGAGATGGTGCCAAAAAACGATACATATACTCTATACTACTTGAGGATCAACAGTAGTAGTAGTAACATTCTACGAGGTTCAATTAAGAGATGCTTAAAAAAATTAATTTGAAAGATAAAATCAAGAACCAGCAAGAAAAAAGAGACTGTTAAAGGGCATTGTCATCTTTTTCCTTGCTTCCTATGTCGTATGCCTCTGCAACATCGTAAACAAAGACCTTGCCGTCAGACGCAGAGCCGGTGCTTATAACCTTAAGCACATCATCAATAATTTGCCTGGCAGTAGCGTCTGGCACGAGCACTTCAATTTTAGTGCGAAAGCCGAATTCTGGAGTATACCGCATGACTCCTCTTCCAACTGAAACTGGCTCCCTTTTTGCCCTTCCCCTTCCCTTGATTTCATAAAATGACATACCACCTACCTTGTGTTTGTGCAGCAGTTCGTTGACATCAGTAAGGCGTTCGTGTGGAATAAGGATGTCCAGCCTCTTCATACTATACTATATCCCACTATTAACAGGATATCAAGCTATTAAGGGTTAGTAAAAAACTATAGAAACCACATCATCAGTATAGCACAAATTTTTATTCCTGCGTTGTAGAGGTGCCGCTTTCAAATTGCCTGTGATGTACCAGATCCTGTTGATTTTGAAATGCCTTACCGCAATTCTCGCAGATGAAATTTGACATAGCAGTCGGAGTGACCTCAGGATAATCTTTGCGCTCTTCTCTTTGGCTAATAGCCTCCCTGTCTTTGATGCTAGCCTCAGCATCCGTTTGGCGGATCCTCGTATCGGGGCTTTCCCGGGTGTTGTCCGTTATCTGGTAATCCTTCTTCTTAGAGGGGATATTTTCTTCAAGTGCCTTTTGCACATGGTACTGATCGCGATATTGAATATAACCATCAAGACTTTCAAAAAGCGCGACAATATCATCTTGTTCCCCTTTATTATCATCATTGGTACTGGCGATGCTTCTGACATGATCGATAATGCTATGCTTGAATGCGGGAAATGTAAGGCCTGTAAGCTGGACTACAGCGCGATTTACAAAATCAGGGTTTGTTGCAGCCTTTTCTACTGCACGATTGATCCTAGTTGCATCATAAGCAGGCAGATGCTTTGCAGCATCTATGCTTTCTTTCGTTTTATCTTTCATAGTGTCTGCAGTAGATGTTGGCACAACAATAATGATAATGGTTTCAGCTATTGTTTTGCAGATAGGCCACCATCCACCATCATGATAGTACCTGTGACCCACTTGGAGTCATCTGAGCAGAGATATGCAACTGCGCCGGATATGTCCTCCGGTTCGCCTATCACATGCAAAGGGAATGTAGATTCTAGGAGTTTTTTCGCCTCCTCATCTTGGAGATACGGCTCAATTATCGAACTTCGGATAGTGGAAGGAGCAACGCAGTTGCAACGAATTTTGTATTGTCCATATTCAACTGCAATGCTCCTTGTGAACATTATTACACCGGCCTTGGTCACAGCGTATACTGAGAGCGGCACTCGAGGGATAGATCTGATCCCGAGCACAGATGAGACGTTAACGATATTGCCGCTTCCATTTTCCATCATTATTGGAATTACAGCCTTGGTCATCCGAAACATGCCAAAAAGGTTGGTGTTGACAAGGTTATCCCACTGGTCCTCACTCATTTCATGAAACGGCATTGGATCGTTTATTATACCAGCATTATTTATGAGGATGTCTATCTTGTCATAAGAATTAATTGTCTGATCGATTACACTGAGTACCTCAGCTTCCTTAGTAATATCTGCTATTACTGTCATCGTATTTCTCTTATTACCAATTTCAGAAGCCGCTTTTTGCAACTTGGTTCTGTTTCTGCCCAGCATGATTACCTTGCATCCTTCAGAAGACAGTCTCTTTGAAATTGCCTTTCCAACTCCACCGCCTGCTCCTGTCACTATAGCGACCTTGCCCTTTATCATGTGATATTATTTCAGCAAATAATCCTTTAAAGTATTTGAGTGTTCACATGTGTCTCTCTTTATTTACTTGCTAGCCAATGCCTTGACTACGGCTGCCTGAAGCTCCGAAATAACCGCAGCAGTATCTGAGGGATCGCTCTTGAATGTTGCGCCGGCGGCATAATCATGGCCTCCCCCTTCTGAAAGGTTAGCTGCAATGCTACGGCATGAAATTGCATCATTGTTACGCCGTATGCTTACTTTGCCCTTAGTGCTGTAGAGTATCATTACATCGGTGTTTGTCTTAGCAAAGACTTCTTCAGAAAAAAGGCTGCTCTGTAGGTACGGAGACGACTGTGCATATGCTACTTTGAACTTGCCAGCCTCTCTTATCTGCATGGAAGCAAAGACCTGCGCTTTTGCCTCGTCACGCAGACGTACATAATTATTGTAATCATCTTGCATTTCCACATCCCACAATATGCCTCTAGCAGATTTCACTGCAAGATCTGACAGCCGATAATAAAAGTCAGGGAATGTTTGATAGTAGCGTATTAGCTCCGATATTGGCGTAAGGTACTGATCCTTTGTGAAAAAGTCCATGGTATGAGCCATGCTTGCAAGTTTTGCAGCAAGCGTATTGCCGGGCAGAAGCGTTTCATACATTAAATCTGCTGCGCATTTTCTTCCCGAAACATCAAGCACGATTTCGACAAAGGGCCTGACTGTCTCAATTGCATGCTCTGACCAAGGATGGTGATCAACCCACATTATCCTCCAGCCCTTCAGTACTGCATCTGAAAACGTCTTCCTGCAGGTTTCGATCAACTCGTCATTGAGTCCTAGGTCTGCAATGACTATCTGTCCTGACTCAGATGATGATGATGATGAGTGACGAGTTGCGCTGTAAATAAAGTTACCAAGTTTATTGAAATTTTCAGCACCGTAGCCTAGGAACACGGTCATTGCCTGAGGATAGCGCATAAGTCCTATTGCGGTAGAATAGAGGCCATCAAGATCAGATTCATGTGAGAAGATTATTACCTTCATCATTCAAGCAGCTCCTGCTCTAACACGTTTGTCAATGCACTTGTCTTTTCAAATATCTTATTATCTTGTGCTCAGTATTATTATATCTTGTCAGGTTGGAACTTAGAGGATCACTGTCAGGTACTAGTACTAGTGCTAACCAGTCGGCGTATGAGTATTCTTTGTGCTCTTAAAGCCGCATATCTTTCTCCTACCGGTTCATGCCCTGAGGCTCCAAGGAAAAGCTATGAGCACAGAGTGTTCTAAAAAGATTCATAAAAGCCAGATTTGGCCTTTTGGGCATCTTTTGTTATTATTATTATTAAATTTTCTCTATAGCCTAGCCGACAGACCATAAGATCCTTAGGTCGTATAAATGCTCATAGAAATCAATCAACGAAGCAAGACAAAGGTTGCTAAGAATAACTGTGGAAAGTAGCCCATTACTACAATTTCTTTATAAAAAGAGAAAAAACAAAAAACTTGTATAAATAAATTCAGTTAGGGATAATGTTTTTTCTCTTATTTTGCAAATACATCCGTATTTGAGCTGTTAAACTAGACCATGTGATGATAAAGGAGGAAACAAACTCTATGACAAGAATCTGTAATTATCAACGTAACATATGTTGACAATCAATAAATCTTATACTGGCTTCAATCTTTCAATGCCAATAGCACAAAGCAAACGCAAGTTAATTGCTGCTACTGCTCTATTTATAGCCGTTGGGGCACTGACGGGAGCAATAGCTACAGGAGGAGCAACAACAATATCTTTTGCACAAACGGAAGAACAAGCAGGTGGTGGAGGTGGCGCTGCTACAGGACAGCAGGGCGGTGGAGAAGCACGAATACTCCGCCAGGGAGTAGCAACTTCACAACAAGACCCGCTACCGGGACATGAAGAACATCAAGAGATAACTATTTTGCCATTAAGACAAGATGGTTCTGTCTATAGTGGAGTACTGACCTACACAGCCACACAACCAGTAGAGGTGGTCGTTCTGGATGTCCTACAGCTCAATGCAACTGAGCGATCAATATTAAACGCTACTGAAGACGGGTTTGGAACACTGCTTACATCACCACTTGACAATCAGACCATGTTAGGGATCACAGTTATTACTCCACCATATGGCGATACACCAATTCCATCAGCATCAATTCCATTTGCAGGTAATGGACTTTGGCTTCACACATTAAGTGGAGAGCCATTTGCTGCATCATATGCTGTAAGTGCTCAGGTTTTACCAGGAGAGATTCAGAATCATGTAAGCAATGCCACACTAGCATTAGCTGCTGGAGCTGAGGAAGAAGAAGCTGGAGCTGAGGAAGAAGCAGCTGGAGCTGAGGAAGAAGCAGCTGGAGCTGACGAGGATGCTGGAGCTGACGAGGATACAGATACCACACCTACACCTGCAGTTTGAGACATTGACACCTAGAGCAAAACTAACTCACGAAGGCAAATAGGGAAGTTGTATAAACTCTCCTTTTTCTTTCTTTTTCTCTTTGTTTATACTTGTTGTTTTCCTGTTGATGTTATGTAGGTGCACCAGTATCCAAAAGGCATTGAAAAATATTTAGGAATATGAGCAATTCCAATAGGATAAGGAGGAGCATTTCTTTAGGGAATGAGACAACACAAAACTAGAGTTGAATCAGATACCCTTTTAACTGAATTTATGGATGTATCTGATTCTTTTTATGTTTGATCCCATCAAAAAAGCCGAATAAGCCCTTTTTAGCCAAGAGATAAAATCTCAACGGCAGAATTAGTAGCCCGTGATAAATCTTGTCAGCTGTAGAGATATCTCTTGAGCTGACTCGTTGCTCTGTTTATTCCCAGGTCAAGTAAGTAATTGCCTATCCTAGGCCCTCTATCGGTGTTTAGGAACATTCTATACAATAAAGCAAAGAACTCTTTTGGCTCAATCCCGTTAGCCCGTGCAATAGAAAATATATTAGATTGAAGGTTTTTGGCATTATCTGGAGAATCTGGTAGGCCAGCAAATGGTCTAATTGATTCGATTAGTTCCTGCACTGCTTTCCTATGCACATCGGAAAGCCGTATTTCAAACTTTTCATCCTTTGTCGTGTTGTCATCTTCCCAGTTGGATGCCAACCTGATCTTGTTCATGATCCTTTCACTCTTTTTTTCTTCCCTTACCATACCATATTTGAGGAGGCGATTGAACACCTTCTCACTGCGATCGGCATCATTCTCGGGAGGAAATATTGACGCCTGCTGTGCTATAAAGCGATATGGGATGTGTGTGTCGGGATGACTAGGTGGATTGAGCTTGTTGATGTATTCATAGATTCCCTTAATCTTTGTAAGCTTGGCCAAGTTGTCCTCATTTATTTTCCTAAAATAAACATCTTCATAATAGTCATACTCGTCCATAAGAGCGGGTACGTCATCTAGCCCAATGTGTCTAGTGCCCGCAATGCGCTTGAATAGTAATAGTAGTATCGATTCAGGGGTGCCATACCGCAGCCACATTTGAGGCGTCAGTACATTGCCCGAAGATTTGCTTATCTTCTTGCCTGCCTTGTCTAGGAACATCTCATATTTTACATGAAGTGGGTGAGGATAAACAAGTATTTCATCTGCAACCCAATCGTTAACCCGGACAGAGTCCATGATGTCCTTCCCGTATGCCTCAAAGCGTATGTCCAGACCCTGCCACCTTGCTGCAAATTCAACTTTCCATGCAAGCTTGCCCTCTCCCCTCGTTATGTCTGCCTCATCCTTGTTGCCACAGCCCTTGATTGTCTCTTTTCCTATCCTGCTCCCTCGGCATATATAAGCAACTTTTCTCTCATTTGGCAGGTACTCTTGTGCCACTGCAGTATAGAGCCTTCCGCAATTGCTACATATCGGAAAGTAAGGTAACACCTCAGTATACTTATCCTGACCTACGAACTCAGCTATTTTTCGCCCAATCTTGCTGTTCTGCTTCAAGATTGTATCAATTTGTTTAACCAAAGTTCCTTGCTTGTACGCTTCGCTGCCGCTCTGAAAGCGATACTTTATCCCTAGTTTGTCAAGACCATCCAATAGGAGACTGCTCATGTGCATACCATAGGATGAGTGGCAGCTGCCAAAAGGGTCAGGGATGGTAGAGACTGGTTTTGCAATGTGATCCTGCAGCCAGTTTGGCAAACCTTCCGGTATTCTACGAAGACCATCCATGTCATCTGAATAAGCCACTAGTTCAGACTTGAAGCCAAAATTTTGAAGGGCAAGAGCAATGCCGTAAGCTCTTATTGCGTCGGCCATGCTCCCAATGTGAGGAATGCCTGACGCACCAAGGCCACTCTCAACCCTTATTAGACCCAAGTTGCGACCAAGCTTTTCCTCCCTTTTGATTAAGGTGTCTGCAACTTTATCTATCCATGTTCCCTTACCGATTACAATCTGCTCTTCCATTTGTTACAACTCCTTGGAAACATATGGACCGTCCTGCTGATAGCCAAACTTTGTATAATATTGCCTTGTGCCCACGGCGCTAATGATTGCGATCTTGTGAACTCCCAACTCATCTTTTGAAATACGCTCAGCCTCCTTGAGCAGTTTCATGCCAAGTCCTTTATGCTGGTAGCTGTTTTCTCTATCGCTTCTACCAATGCTGATCGCCTGCCCGTAGATGTGGAGCTCACGTATCACTACGCTGCCATCAAGCTCCGCCCTATGAGTTCTTGCCACCTGTCTCAGCCTCAAGAACCCAAGTATCGTATCTCCAGCTTTAGTTTCATACGAAAGGAATATCTCGCGGCCTCCTGAAGCAGAGTAATCTATTCTTCTTAATATTACCTCGTCTTCTGAGGGATACCTTCTCTGTAGGCCGGTTTCCCTGCACCTGATGCATTTGCATCTGTAGCCCTGTTGTCTCAACTTTTGAAAAACTATCTGCCTGAGGTTGCCACTCTTAGGGCCAGCAATGATGTCCTCTGACTCAATTTCGCGCTGGATCCGCATTATGCGTACCCATTCTGGTACTACCTTTTTGGCCTCCACGATTACGTTTATTAGCTCATCCTCAGAGTATGCTTGATACTTGCCACTTTTATGCATATTGAATAGACCAGTGTGCTCTAGCACAAGTGTCGGGTAAATCTTTAGCATATCAGGCTTGAAAGCATCATCTTCAAACAACCGCCTGAAATCTTCAATATCTTTTTTAGGCGAACTTCCTGGCAATCCTGGCATCATATGAGCGACTATCTTGTATCCAGCGTCCCGGATGGTCTTGAATGCACAGATGACATCATCAAGCGTGTGTCCTCTGTTCACCAATCGGTAGACGTTATTATTAAGAGACTGAATGCCAATTTCTATCCTTGTTACTCCAAGCTCCAGCATAAGATCAATGTCTGATTCCTTGCAATAGTCCGGCTTAGTTTCTACAGTGAACCCGACACATCTGTTATCGGCAATCTCATTGGTAGCTATCGCTTGCTGCAAAGTAGGTGATCTCTTACCGTTTAGTGCATCATAGCAGGACTTGGCAAACTGTCTCTGGTAGCTTGCAGGCATGAATGGAAAGGTGCCGCCTACAATAACGATCTCCGTCTTGCCCGTCTCATGTCCTCGTGATCGTAGTTGGTCCATTTTCGAACGGACCTGCTGGTAAGGATCATAGCTAAATCTTTGAGCCACTTTTGTTGATGGTTCGGTACCAGTATAACTAAGCGGTGTGTTGAACTCTATGCCTCCAGGACAATATATGCATCTACCGTGAGGACATGCGTAGGGTTTGGGCATAACTGCAATTACTGCAACGCCTGACGCAGTCTTAGCAGGCTTAACCATAAGCAACCTGCGGTAATGATCGTCTCGCAAATAATGAATAATGTGCTCGTTCCTAGGTAGTGTATCTAGATGATATTGCGACGCCGCCTGCCTGACAACTTTGAGAACCTGCTTTATTGACAATGAATTCTTACTGTGCTCTATCTCATCTGCAATGGACTTGCAGGCCTGTTGATAGTTGTCATTCGCCTCTTCCCTTACGGATGAAAGCAATTCTGGACAATCATCAAAGAACGAATATTAATTTTTGTTTATAGTGTTTCCCATCTACCATCAATTCTAGCAGTAACCTCGCCTCGACCTTTCTCTATCTTGCCCACAGCATTGCAGCGCATCTTATGCTTCTCAAAAACACTAATAATGTCATCTGTACTTGCCTTTGAACTAACTACGCAAAAACCTACGCCCATGTTAAATGTGCGATACATTTCCTTGCTCTCAATATTACCCTCAACTTGTATCTGCTTGAATATACCCGTTGGTAACGGAAGATTATCAAAGATATATCTCACCCTGGAATTTAGGCGAGGCAGTTTTGTAAATCCTCCGCCAGTAATATTTGCAAGGCCATGCAGTCTTATTCTTTTCTTCAAAATCTCAATTACAGGCCTTACGTAGATTCTAGTTGGGATCAATAATTCTTCGCCCACTGTCTGCACAAGATGATCAGCATTATCGTATACTGAATATTTTGAAAGCAAAACTTTGCGAGCAAGGGTGTAGCCATTAGAGTGAAGCCCGCTGCTTTCAACTCCCAAAATAATATCGCCTGGCTTGATCATGTCCCCAAGAATTGCCCTGCCCCTAACCACTCCCATTACCATTCCTGCCAGGTCGAAGGCGTTTTCGCTATCACCTGATATTATATCTTGCAATACAGCCGTCTCGCCGCCGACTATAGCCATCTTGCTCTGCTGAGCACCTTTCACAAGACCTTTAGCTATCTCCTGCAAGAGCCATTCATTTGAATGATGCAGCGCAATGTAATCGATAAATGCGACCGGTTGTGCGCCAACACAAATTATATCATTTACGTTCATAGCTACACAGTCTATTCCAACTGTGTTGAATTTGTTCATCATCTGGGCAATAATCACTTTTGTTCCGACGCCGTCAGCATGGAGAGCAATAGTTTGATTGGCTAATTTAACAAGTCCAGCGTAGTGTCCAAAACCAGAAGTCACTTTTCCAACTGCAAGCATCTTGTGAGTCACGGATATTAGCTCGCCTATCGATTTTTGTGCCCTGCGTATGCTATCTCTATCGATGCCTGAATCGCGATAAGTTATTCCCTTGGTCAAGTGTAGCACTTGTTGGCTTGAGCTGTATAATAAGTAACTAATGTCCTTTGGAGTGTAATGAACTATTCAAGAAGATAAAAGATATCGACCTAATATAGGCAAATGCGTGTTTGCGTTACAAAATTAGATTCCTTAAAATGATAACTTACTAGCATAATATTACTTTATATAGAAATTTGGTGAACTAACTATTGTTACAATAGATGGATGCACGGAACATTGGTCTTCGCAACATTGAGGTTGCGGACACTAAAATATGCTCAATTGATGGTGAGAATGGTAAGCTCATCTACCGGGGCTATGACATTCTTGACCTTGTAAACCATTCAACCTATGAGGAGGCTGCTTATCTGCTCCTTTTTGGCGAGCTGCCTACTGCAGATCAGCTAAAGGATTTTAATCGCAGATTAATAGAAGCTCGTGGTCTACCGGAACCTCTCATAAAGAACTTAAGGAATAGGCCTAAACGGGCGCGGCCAATGGACATCCTTCAGTCCTGTGTCTCGGAGCTAGCAGATTATGATCTGAATATTGAAGATGCCTCCAAGGAAGCTCACATAAGGCGTGCAATTATACTGATTGCTAAAATACCTGCTATTGTCTCCGCCTGGAACAGGATTAGAAGCGGCCGTCATGTGCTTGATCCTCTTGAGAAAGTATCGCATGCTGCTAATTTTCTATACATGCTTACAGGAATCGAGCCTTCTACGGAGGAGGCAAAGGTGATGGACATTTGCCTCATTTTGCATGCAGAGCATAGCTTTAACGCTTCTACATTCGCTGCACGAGAGATAGCATCAACTAGGGCGTACATGTATGCCAGTATCGGTGGTGCTATAGGCGCACTTTCAGGCGAGCTGCATGGTGGCGCAAACGTGCAAGTGATGAAAATGCTGCTTGAGATAGCCGATCCTGCCAATGCAGAAAGGTGGGTTGCAAACCGTCTGCGATCGGGCGGCAGGATCATGGGTATGGGTCATGCAGTCTATAGGACGACTGACCCGCGGGCTGACATTCTTGCAAGGCTGTCGGCTCGAATCTGCCGTGAAAAGAACAACAAGTGGTATGATATCACCAGACGGATCGAGGAAGCTACAAAGAAATGGATGCTTGAAAATAAGCACCAGGGAATATATCCAAACGTTGATCTTTACAGTGCCTCAGTGTATTATAGCATGGGAATTCCTATAGATCTTAATACTCCTATCTTTACAACATCTAGGATAGCAGGTTGGTCGGCCCACGTCATCGAAGAAAAGTTTGCCGAAGCCGCACCTAAGCCTGCACTCTATCGCCCAAAGGCAGTCTATGTAGGCAAGTACTGCGGCCCAATGGGATGTGAGTATACTCCCATTTCAAGCAGGAGAATGTAAGAACAGTAGCTATATGGCCACACCCATGACTGTCGCCACCACCGACAATAAAACCAAGAAAAATATCGGATTGGGGGGGGAAACAACTGGCGATGACACCGTTAAATGATTAATCTTGTTACACAGAAAAACTCGTTGGCAGTACCTTCTTTATTCTTAGCGCAAGCATATGTGTGTTTTTTTGTTTACTATAGCCGCCAGAGATCGTGGTAAACAATCGGAAGAAGGCATTGCTGTGTTTTATCGGAGGTAGTCTTTCCACCACTATTCCTATTGACTGATCCTTCCCCTCAGCCACTCTTTGGCTCTCCTCTCAACCATATGCTTTCTCAATATTATCATTGCCATCTCGTAAAATGTCAAACCATTCTTTTGCGATTGGAGGTCTATCCATTTCAATCCTTCCGCGAGCTCTGAATCCTTCTCGGACATCACAACAAGATCGTCTATCATCTCCATGAATTGGTCGTCAACGGTATCTTTGCTCCCTAGCATTTCTGCTGTGTGCTCTACTAGGGTTGCGATTTTACATAGTGATTCAAGCAGTATTGACACTTTGAATATATTATATTGACAAAGTCGTAGCAAACTCTATTGAAAACTGGCTTTCTGGCATTCAAAGACTTAAAATACATCCTTCAGTTGATTTTACTTTAAAATGAATAGAATGTATCTTCTCCTATTGGTTAAGGAGGGTTTGTAAATTGAAGATAAAATTTGGATTTACGCAGGGGCTCAACGTTGCTCGCCTTGGGCTAGATGAACAGCAGATCATGACAGCAGCACAGATGGCAGATAGATTAGGTTATGACTCTATATGGGCCATGGATCATTCCAACGTGCCTCAGTGGAAGAATGCAGTAGTCAATGATGCTTGGCTATTGCTTGCCGCACTTGGCGCCGTCACCAGGAATGTCGAGCTTGGGGCATGCGTTACAGATGCAATCCGCAGGCACCCTTCTGCCATTGCGCTTTCAACCATAACACTTGACAGGATAACACAAGGAAGGGGCATCCTTGGCATAGGAGCTGGTGAGGCCCAAAACGTCGTTGATTTTGGAATCGAGTTCAGCAAGCCTGTCACAAAATTCAAAGAGCAACTTGAAGTCATCGAACTCCTATTCAACTCTGATCCAGAACACCATGTGAACTACAATGGCGAATACTATAAGCTCATAAATGCATGTCTCCAGGCAAAGAGCATAAGAAATCCAAGGCCACCAGTTTACATTGCAGCTGGAGCTCCAAAGACACTACAGCTATGTGCTGAATATGGCGATGGCTGGATCCCGATTGGCTACACACCAGAGCTGTTCACCTATCATGCCAATGTTATCAGGGATCATGCAAAGAAGCGTGAGCGCGATCTAACCAATTTTCAATTTGCAAATGATGTTGATGTTTACTTCACAGATGATGGCGAGGAAGCATGGAACAAGATGAAAAATGCAGTTAAGGTCAGCTTATACAAACCCGAACTCCTCAAAGTGCATGACATAGCGCAAGATTCTGACTTTGACTTCCGTAGGTACTTCACTGAATATGCTATGAACAAACCGGAGCTAATGGAGCAGATGAAGCGCGCCGCTCTGAAGATACCTGACAGCGTAGCTCGTAGTGCAATTGGCGTCGGCAAACCTGATGAGGTCATTGCAATGCTAGAGCGCTTTATCAAAGCCGGAACAAACCACTTTATCATTAGGTTTTGGGGAGAAGGTTACTTTAAGAATATCGAGATCTTTGGAGCCAAGGTTATTCCCTATTTCAGGGATGAGCACAGGAAGTGATATTATTATAATAATAGTTATTTTCTTTTAGGTTGCTGAGAGTTGTCAGGCAGTATTCTTGGTTTCATCTTTCACGCATCAATATGCATATGTGTATATAATATATATGCTCTTTTGAATCATTGTTCTGAATAGGTTTGTGTATGCTTATGTTGCGATGTTCTTAAAATGAACTCTACAAAAATGAGTCAAGCGAGAGCGTTTTCTCTTTTCGATTCATGCCATGTCCTACGACCTCGGCGTCAAAGCCCATTTGCGATAAGGCCTCAGCAAATTCTCTGGCAAACCCATGAAACGTATAGACTTTTTCGGGTCTGGACTGTTTAACCGCAGCCACCAGTTCATTGTAGTCGCAATGATCAGAAAGCGGCATGACATAATCAAGGCCCATCATGTATCTGTAGCGACTCCCTATTGCCCAACCAGTGAACCCGATAGTTACTGCACCATATGAGTTCTTCATCTCCTTCAAAAAGGCACACCTGGAAGACATAAGGGGGGCCACCATCACCCAAGGTCGATTTTTTGCCAGGAGACCCCGGTCCTCCGCTTGCGAATGAGTCCTAAAGCCTTCTAGTCTTACTCCGAGCTTAGAGTAAACAGAGTTTATCTTGGCAACAGAGTCATGTATTATTGGGTCCCAATGACCGAATAGCTTTGTCAAAAGTTGGGCCTTACCAAGTGTATACCCCATTAATATAACAGGTACGCCAAGGTCGTACATTTCAGAAATTATTTTATTTGTATTGTGTGTTACTTCAGATATTGGCGGGAAGACATATTGAGGCCGGCCAAAAGTCGACTCAATTATTAATGTCTTTGCATGGGGTACCTTCGCTGGCTTCATGAATGCACGCTCTCGCATTGACATATCTCCTGTGTAGTAGATGTCCTCGCCTATCAAGAGGCCGCGCGATCCCAGGATGTGCCCCGCATCCACAAGCGTAAAGCCATCATAGTGTTCAGCAGACTTGCCCATTTTGTAGCCCCTGGCCTGTGCAATTAGAACAGTCTCTTTTGATGCTAGCACCGTACTCTTATTCTTTTTTTCTATTCCACGCTTGTGAAGGTGGTCAATGTGAGCATGAGATACAAAAGTAAAATTGCAATTGACAGGATGCGAAGGGTCAAGCGCGATCACAGTATCTCTATGGTGTATCATTATGCCGGATTGGCCAAGAGTTACTTTCGCCTTCATTAGAGCCCTCATGCTTAGAGGACATGAATATTTTAAGATTTAGCTGCTATAAGAAAAGCCAAGAGTACCTTGAGGCTTAGAAGACGTGACTAGCGATGTTTAAGAATGGCTGGAGACAATTATAGAAGACACTTGATCAACCTAGCAATGCTAATCTCTGGCAGGGGCAGCAACATGGATGCAATTTTGGCTGCAATAAGGTCAGGCAAGATAAGAAATGCCAAGCCATGTATTGTAATTTCAAATAAGGTAGGGGCCGAAGGGCTTAAGATTGCTTCAGAAAAATACAGGGTACCTACCAAGGTGATACCATCTGATGGCTTGAAGGACTGGGACTACGACCAAGATGTAGTTACCATGCTCATAGAGTATGGCGTCACTCCGCAGTCAGGGCTTGTGTGCCTTGCGGGTTTTATGAGGATAGTAAGCCCAGAGTTTGTAAGACAGTACAGAATGCGGATCATGAACATCCACCCTGCGCTCCTGCCCGCGTTTCCCGGGCTCCATGCACAGAAACAGGCACTTGACTATGGTGTAAAAGTTAGCGGCTGCACAGTTCACTTTGTCGATGAAGGCATCGACTCCGGACCCGTGATACTTCAAAAGGCAGTACCAGTAATAGAGGGGGATAATGAAGAGAGTCTGTCAGCAAGAATACTTGAGCAGGAACATGAACTTTACCCCAAAGCTGTGGAACTTTTTTGCGAAGGAAGAATAAAGATACAGGGCCGTAGGGTTTCAATAATCTAGGTCATATGCCCATCTAATCGCTGTTTGAACATAGAAAAGTGCTCGCCTGCCTCCTTGAGCGCTGCAATTAGTGTCTTGTTGTCATCAATTACGCTCACAAGCGCCTCGAGGCCATATTCTGGGACTTGGTCTTCAAGCTTCTCGTTTTTTGCACGCATTACATACAAACTAGTACCTTATGCCTAAAAAATCATTACGGCCTTTTGTAAATATTATTTTACTTGTATGCGGCTATGATGACTGCGCCGCCCATCAAACCCATATCAAACTGTACATAAGAAAATTTTTCCCTCAGCATGGACTCAAGCTCCGAATTCTTGGGCCAGCGTACATAGGTACCATAAAGTGTTTTGAATTTTAGCCCTGAATTACCGGCGACCAAGTAAGCGAATATTTCAAGAAAATATTTTAGATATATAGAAACCATTCCTCTTAATATACGGTTATCTGGCTTGCCAAGGTCGATTATTACAAGCCGGCCGCCATTCTTTAATACCCTATGCATTTCCGCAATAGCCCGTTGAAGGTCTATTGAATCTCGAAGAGAATAGCCGCAGAGCACAGCATCAAATATGCCCTCACGGAAAGGCATGTATTCAAAAACACCAGAATATAGCGCTTCCTGCGAACCAAGCAAGTAATTCTTGACATTGGCAAGCATCTCAAGCAGCGGGTCGTACATTACGACCGTTGCGTCACCACCAGCTTCTGCAAGTGCTAAACGTGACATGTTGCCGTATCCAGAGCCGGCATCAAGTATGATATTGCCCGGCCTAACGCGTCCTCTAATACCTTTTAGTCTGTACTTCTCGTCTTTACCAAGCGAGATCACCCTGTTGACCTTATCATAAACTGGAATGACTGCGCGCAATACCTCCATCACCTCAGTCCAATAGCGGCTTCCAAGACCAGACAAATAGCGTCAGCTTCTATGATCAAGCCATTATTATAGCTAGTTTTCAGCCTCTCCTCTACTACTGTTTTCGCTCTGCGTCTTGGGTTTCATTATCAAATCACATAAAAAAGTTATATCTCTATCATATTGGCATCCTGCTATATCACATAACGGATTGCAGATTACTTCAAGCATTACTCCTATAACGTTTCACAGGTTCCAGAAAAAATACAGAAAAACAATTATCTTGCTTATGGTTATGCGCCTACTGCTTGACAAACTATCGCTGCTCAAAGTGCGGCTCGCTACATTCAGTTGGAGTTGACAAGATATTTGATGGGCGACTGATATTTCGTTGTTCCAAATGTAATATTTGTGCAATAGTGCCTACGTCTGGCAGTACCGACGAGGCTTATCTTGAGTTTCTCGACCGCTGTGAAAGTGGATCAGGAATTGCATACTCTGATGACCTCAAACTCCTGATGCAGCAAGAAAAGATAATCCGGCCTTCAGCAGAAATAGACGCTCTCATGGCTGCATCTAAAGTCGCTGGTGATTCACTTCTTGAGCAGACGCTACACTCCCAACAGGACTATATTGTCGACTTTCGGGCAATAGAGGAACCTCCACCAGAGCTCGGACCTAGAATAGAGGATCTGTCGGTAGAAAAAGCTATAATAGAGGTCTTGAAATCAAAAAAGATAAACCATCTTTACAAATTTCAAGAGGAAGCGATCAAGAAAATCCTTCAGGGCAAAGACGTGGTTATCACTGCACCGACCGCATCAGGTAAAACTGAAGCCTTCTGCATCCCACTTCTGCAACTTGTTGCAGAAAAACAACTATTGCGCTTTGGCTCACTTCGAGGTGGTGAAGGTACAGTATCTGCGATTTTTGTTTATCCAACAAAAGCACTATCACGCGATCAATTGCCCAAGATAGAAGAGCTGTCAAAGCCGCTTAGTCTTAGGGTAGCAGTCCTAGACGGCGACACATCGGAAAAGGAGCGCAGAGCCGTAATAGACAGCCCGCCGGATGTCATTATCACCAATTTTGATGTGCTGCATTATCACATGATGCATAAAACGAAATTCTCAGACATACTCAGGACTGCTAAGTTTTTGGTAGCGGATGAAGCACACGTATACACAGGCGTTTTTGGAGCTAATGTACACTACATCATCGCAAGGCTTGAGAGGCTAATAGGAAGCAGACTCCAGATCGTTGCTGCATCGGCTACATTGCCAAATGCTGCTGAATTTTGCCAGACACTTTTTGGCAGGCAAATGCAAGTCATTAACGGTCGGGGCAGGCGGGGCAGGATAAACCTTGCGATAATATTTCCTTCACTTAGATCTTATAGATCATTAATGCTAGATCTACTTAGACAGACCACAAAGAGAAAGCATAAAACTATTGTGTTTGCAAGCTCGCATCTTAGCTCTGAGCTGATCGCCTTCTATGGAGCGCGGCAGGGAATTAACATCAGGGTGCATCGTGCGGGCCTAACATCTGCTCACAGAAAAGAGATAGAACAAGAGTTCAAGGCTGGGCAGCTCATGGCAATATCCTCCACGCCTACACTCGAATTGGGAATTGACATTGGAAGTGTTGATGCGATAATTTCTAATATCGTGCCTATTAACCGGCTTTTCCAGCGAGTCGGCCGCGCAGCAAGGCGGGGCCAGCAGGGGTACGCATTTCTCGCACTTGGCAATGATCCAATAAGTCAGTATTATAAAATGCACCCAGCAGACTATATGGACGATCATGAATTGGCATACACTGATCCGTCAAATCCATTCGTACTAGAGTACCAAGTGCTAGCAATGGCCTGCGACAAACCATTGTTGATATCAGAATCTGAGCAGATATGGAGAGTAATTCAAAACCTTGTCTCAAAGGGCATTGTTAAGGTAGTTAGAGATAGATTCGTGCCTAACCTGAAGGAGGCATTGAAGATGCTTGATGAATATAGCATTCGCGGCATAGGAAGCAGGGTCGACATAAAGTTCAACAGTAAGATTGTTGGCGATAGAGCATTACCGCAGGCACTTGAAGAGCTTCATCAACAGGCGGTATACTTTCTTGGAGGACGACGATACAAAGTACAAGAGATCCATTTTGGGACAAATAGCCATCCCTATGCTGAGCTTTCATCTATTCCATCCGACTATCCTTATTACACTAAGGCTTTGACGGATGATTGGCCTTCTATTTTAGAAATACACGAAAAGAAAATAGTTTTCGGAGTCGAAGTAGCATACTGTACACTTAAGATCCAAAAGAGAGTACTCGGCTATGTCAACATTGAAATCGGTCAGGAGGTAGCACAAGGAAAAAAAGTCATGTTTGACAAGCCGCTCGAATATGAATTTATAACAAAAGGACTTGTGTTTAGAGCACCCAGACCATCATATATGTTACGAGAAGCGAAGGACGAGCAGTATGTGGAAGTGAGTGCCTTTCACGCTTCAGAGCATGTCATAATAGAGGGGAGCGCTATGATAACAGGTGGAGCATCACAGGACCTAGGCGGTATCTCACTTGGCTCTTCAGGACTAATATTTATTTATGACGGTAGCATAGGTGGTAATGGAGCCAGTAGGATATTATATGAAAGATTGGGTATTGCCTTTGGACGCTCACTCCGGATATTATCTGAATGTTCATGCATGAGTGAAAGTGGCTGTCCTCGCTGCACCTATTCGTATCGGTGTGGTAATAACAATGAGTTCTTGCACAAGCCCGCCGCAATTGAAGTAATGAATAGGATAGTGGAAGGTGAAAAAACCAAAATAGGCGAGAAGGTCTGGGGGGACAGAGCTCTTGTCTAATAGGATAAAGTTTAAGAGTAGTTGTAGATGGCTTTAAATAAAATTGGAAGAAGCCATCAGTACGGCTGCTACTGGACGTGCGAAGTGGCAGACACTTGAGCATAGGGGCGTTGCCTTCCCTCCTGAATATCAGCCAAGGGGTATCACAATTACCGTAAGGGGAGAAGAGCTGTCACTTAACAGAGATCAGGAAGAGGTTGTCTATGCGTGGGCAAAAAAGAAGGACACACATTACATCCAAGATCCTACCTTTCAGCAAAATTTCCTAAGCGACCTCCAAAAGCTCCTGCCTGAGACTTATAACAACATCACGATAAATGACATAGATTTTTCGATGGCTTATAGGCTTGCAGATGAAGAAAAAGAGATAAAAGAACAGGAGAAGGAGAGATACAAGACCCTTCCAAAAGAACAAAAGAAAAATATCTCCCAAGCCAAAAAGGCGGAGCGTGAAAGACTCAAGGCCATTTATGGCAAAGCAGTAGTCGATGGCATTGAAGTAGATGTTGCAAACTGGCTGGTCGAGCCGCCAGGATTGTTCATGGGTCGCGGGCAGCACCCAATGAGAGGCCGGTGGAAGCCACGGGTAAGGCCACAAGATGTTACGCTAAACTTGGGCGAAAACGCGCCAGTGCCGGAGGGTAATTGGAAGGCCATCATCCACGATCATTCATCTACATGGCTTGCTACTTGGATAGAAGGCCTGACCGGCAAGCGCAAGTATGTGTGGCTACACGACTCGGCGACACTTCGCCAAGAAAACGATAAAGCAAAGTATGACAAGGCAAAAAAGCTGGCCGAGCGTGAGGGCAAAGTCCATAGAGAAGTGATACGGAGGATGATGAAAGGAGATGGCAAGGTAGCTACTGTTGCATATTTGATATTAAAGCTTGCCATGAGAGTCGGCGATGAAAAGGACCCTGAAGAGGCTGACACGGTTGGCGCGAGTACGCTTAGAGTAGAGCATATTGAGTTCCCGCAAGTAAATGGCAATCAGATTATTGAATTGAATTTTTTGGGCAAAGACAGCGTTCCATGGCAAAAGAGATTGGAAGTAGATTCAGAAGACACAAGGGCACTTTACAATAACTTAAAAAAATTTATGCAAGGCAAAAAGCCAAGTGATCCGATATTTGATGGTATCAATTCTCGTAAAGTAAACGCCTTCTTACAGCAGATAATGCCAGAGCTTACTGCCAAGGTGTTCAGAACCTGTATTGCGACAAGGGTGGTGCAGCGGCAGCTGTCAAAGGCAAAGGTCGACAAGGACTCTTTAGAAGCACAGAAAATCTATGCGGCCAAAAAAGCGAACCTTGAAGCCGCGATTACATGTAACCACAAAAAAGGAATCGATCCAAAGAACCCTGCAGCTAGAAAAGCACTTGAAAAATTCGAAGAATCGATCACCAAAAAAAAGGAGGCAATTGCCAATCTTAAGGCCGACATGGCAGCTAAGAATTGGAATACAGAACTGCAGGAGAAGCGGCTACAAGAAAGGTTAGAAAAATTACAGATGCAATTAATGCTTCAACAGGAGACCAGAGACTATAATCTTGGTACATCTCTCCGCAACTATATCGACCCTCGGATCATGAAGGCTTGGCTCAACTATGTAGAGCTTGATTGGACTAAGGTATACACATCAACGCTGCAACGTAAGTTTAAGTGGGTTGAGGGCTATAAAGATAAAAACTTCAGAACATTTTATCCTGAAATGAGAAATTAGACTGGTCAGAAGACTTATATCGTTTCCAGCTTTCCTCTTAATCTTGGTAAACTCGTTTTAATGATATCTGCATCTCATTGGAAAGATGGAGCCGGGTCTTTCATTCCGGGGATGCTCCTTCTTATTTTCATTATTGCCATGATCCCGGCATCTGCTCAGGAGGTGGGGCCAGTGGAAGAAGGCCACAGTTCAACCTCGTCACTCTTTATTGCACTCTTTGCAAACGGCGAGGCTCTTGTTGAATACAACGTCGGTATTCAGAATCCTCTCGCTGAAGAAACAATGGTCAAGCTTTTTGGAGAGGATATCAGGGACCTTGTAGTCGTTGACTATGAGGACAATGTGGTCGAATTTAGCAGCGGAGAAATGCCAAATGAAATTATCCTCAATAGGCCAAACGCTTCCAACGTCAAGATAAGTTATACCACTTCGGATTTTTTGTCTAAAGACCGAAGGGAATGGATATTCAGCCTTAATTCCACTGTCAGCCTCTCAGTCAAGCTGCCTCCAGATAGCATATTGACAGATCCTGGACAAAACCCGTCTATAGTCCTTGTAGGTGATCAGCAGATCCTCACATACAAACCCGGCAACATACGGTTCGTATACGTAATAGGAACTTTGGGCACAGAAGAACAGGCGAACATTGTCATCACCGCAGCCGAAAGTACTATTGTCCAGATAAACACCAACCACCCAGGCATTGTGCTAACAGGTGCAAAGGATATGCTTCAGAGCGCGAGGGAAGCACGTGATAACAGGAGATTCACGGAAGCTGAAAGATTGGCAGATCAGGCAAATGATGCAGCTATTGCCACAGGCAGGGAGTATGACGCTGCACGAGAAGCAATTGGCAATGCTGAGGCGCAGATAAATAGTGCTGCTGCTGCTGGGGGAGGCCGGTTAGATAATGCTGTCACTAGGCAGATGCTCGAGCAGGCAAATAACGAATTTGCAATTGGCAATTATACGGAAGCTAGAAGCTCTGCACAGGATGCTGTTACAACACTAGGTGAGAAACCTGCACAGGCGCAAACACTGATGCCTGTAATGATCACTGCAATAACAATAGCAGCCGTGGCAGCGGCAGGAGGGATAGGCGCTATAATATTCCTCAGGAAGAGGAGGCGCTTAAAGCCAGTGCCAGAATTTCACAAGGCAAATGATCTACCAAAGCACAACAGCAATAATAATATCGGTAGCAGGGCAGCGGCTATCTTTCGGCCTACCAATTCGGTAGGCCCAGTCGAGCCCAAGCGAGATATTGATGAACTAGAAGAGCAGCAAGAGGTGGCAGAATCAGTGGAAGAGACCAGCAGCGTTCCTCCAATGCCAACTACTATCTCAGATTCTCCAATAGATAGCACTATCCTTTCGCATATAGTTGGCAACATACTTCTAGAAAGGCCGCACTTGCGCCCAGAAGATCAACAAGTGCTAAAGTTCTTGGCGGAAAAGGAAGGAGCAGCATTTGAAAGCGAGATCAGAAGCAAGTTTCAGATACCAAAGACGACTATATGGAGGCTGGTCAAGAGACTTGAGCGCGAAGAGCTTGTCGAAATACGAAAGGCAGGCGGCCAGAATCTTATAAAGCTCAGGTTTGAAGACAAACAAGCTTAGCGAACCTTAAATAAAACAGAATGGACAGAGATAGACAGAGATTTGTATGAGCAGTTCCTTCATCCCCGATGATATTTCTGCGCTGTTGTCTTCACCTATTGAACATTTCGTAAATACAAATGTAGCCATTTTAGAGGGCGACAGATTCACGGATCAAGCATTAGACCTAATGAAAGAGAAAGATGTTAGGACCGTCCTTGTGTCATATCTAGGAGAAGTGGTGGGGATCGTGAGTAAGACGGACATTCTGTTCAAGGTAATGTCACAGGGAAGGAACCCCGGCAAAGTTAGGCTCAGAGAGATAATGACAAGCCCCGTTCTTGCCATGGGCCCGCACAACACTGTTCAGGAAACCCTGTCAATCATGGACAAGTACGTGGTAAGACAGGTAATCGTGAGCTCTCATTCAGCTGTGCTTGGAATGGTTTCCCGGGATGACATCTTTGAGAAGATCCATATGGCTACAGTGTCCACAGCGCACACTGCTATCAAGGGTACTCCCGCCTGCATCATCAATCCCAAGGCCATAGTGTATATGAAAGACATCAGCACTGCAAAGCTTATGTGTCCATATTGTGAGTCTCCATTTGATACAAAAGAAGGGTTGTCAAGCCACATCGATAGGTTGCACTCAGGATCGGGCGTGCTTGAAGGTGATATACGTCGAATGTTTGAATGACTATCTATGTTATTATTTAGAGCGCTGATTCATGTTTCCTACAATGCAGACAGTAGCATGGACAATACCCTATGCTATTGATTACCAATGGTGAGTTGCTTTAGCCATATAATCAATTTACTGATAATATAATGCATTCAACATGAACTGACATGAATTGTTTTATTGCGTCAAGACCTACATATTGGCTACTTAATTCAATAGCTTCTAATGGTTCCACAAGGAGCGTTGAGGGCTGATTTACCTATGGCCATAGATGCGCAGGTAAGCAACGCAGTATATTCCCACTGATTAGTATGAAACTACCGCTGCACAAGTAGCATCACCACATTCATTTTCTTACCGTTCACACACAGCAAGCAAGTTATCCTTGCATAACTTATATTATGTACCGCTAAAAACCAGTGGCGTTACACTTGGTGCCGGGGTAGCTCAGCTTGGTTAGAGCGTACGACTCATAATCGCATCTGGTAAGAAATCGTAAGGTCGCGGGCTCAAATCCCGCCTCCGGCACCTTCTTTAAATTAATATGAATGCACTTCTGATTTATGCTCGCGAAGATATTTTTTCTTCTTGAATCGTTCATTACACTTTTCACACTTGAAAGGTTTTTCAAATTCTTCAAGAAACCGTCGTCTTCGTTCCTCTGCTGAATCCATCATTGGATTTTGATTATCAGCGTTGATCGCCATATAATGAAACTATACCTTTTTTGTTTATTTACTTTAAGTAAGATAATTCTGTAATAGCAGCATCCAAAAATGAGAATTGCAGAGGTTTAGCAGCCATTCAAATAGTACAGCTACAAAAAAGAATATGTGATATCAAAATGAGTTAATGATGGTATAGAACTAAGCGAGCTTCAAGTCTTCTTGTTACTCTTTAGGGCAAGGATGAGAGGAGAAAATCACATGCAACAGGTTACTACAAATTCGCGAAGTAAAGCGCGTGTCTATTCTAAGACACGATTATATATGATCTGTAGAATTAGTCTTATAACTGCCGTCGTAGCTCAGCCTGGGAGAGCACTCGACCTTTTAAGGGGTGAAGCTGAAGACCGAGCTGTCGTGAGCTCAAATCTCACCGACGGCATTTTACATTTGTTTTGTAGCATTTATGACCATTCTAGCGGTGTTCTCGATTATCCTTCCAGAGGCAGACAGATGGTTCTTGGCATCAAATATAGCAGCTAATTCCTCCTTTGATAAGCGAGTCGAAATGTTCCCATCTTCGCATACAGCATTGAAAAAGTGCTGGCCACTTTCAAGTGCTGAAAACGCCACTCTTTGTATGTCTCGATAGGCATCGAAGCGAGCAACTCCTTTCTTTATTAGTGCGTCTAGGATAAATTCGGCATAAATCTGACCCTTTGTCATTTCAATGTTATATGAGATTCTTTCTTTGTTTACTTTTAGCTCTCTAATTACCTTGGTCATTGCATTAAGCATTTCATCAAGTAGTATAGCGGCCATTGGAAGTGCAAAGCGTTCATTTGCTGAGTTTGAGAGGTCGCGCTCGTGCCATGACGCGATATTTTCCATCGATACGCTTACAAGCGAGCGTAGAATTCTTGCAAGCGAAGAGACTCGTTCACTTTTTATGGGATTCCGCTTGACAGGCACTGCACTGCTTCCCATTTGACCGCTTCGGAAAGGCTCGGCGACTTCACCTATCTCTGTACGTTGTAGATTCCTGATCTCGATGGCGATCTTGTCTAATGTGGAGCCAATAAGTGCAATACAAAACTGCATCTCTGCAAACCTCTCTCGGGGCACAATCTGTGTTGCAGCATCTATGGAGTAAAGGCCAAGGTTTTGAGCAACAATTTTTTGTACTTCAAGTGCCTTGTCGCCCATCAGAGAGCCTGTACCAACTACGCCAAGCGTCTTACACACTAGAAACCGCTTTTCACCTTCCTTGATCCGTTCAATGTGCTTGGCCATTTCCGCTGCCCAAACTGCAAATTTTAACCCAAATGAAATAATGCTTGCGTGCTGCCCATGCGTCCTGCCTACCGCTGGCAAGTCGCTGAACTCAACGGCTCTATCCACTAAAAGGTGTGCAAGCTTCGCTATCTTTGATAGAATTATTGAGAATGCTTCGCGCATCTGCATGCAAATAGATGTATCTATCACGTCATTGCTTGTCAGGCTGTAGTGTATCCATAGCTTGGATTTGGCTGAAACTTGCTCGCTTAACGCCTCTACCATTGCGGCTGTATCATGTTCGCTCACTGACTCAAGTTCACTAACTCTAGTAAGAGTTACCTTGCCGGGGCGAGCTCCTATTGTAATTTCATCCGCTGCATATGCCGGGATAATACCTAGCTGGGCCTGCACCTGCGCAACGGTCGCTTCGAAATTGAGCTGATACTGCAGTCTCCTTTCGTCCTCAAAGATATCGCGCATCTCTTTGCTACCATAGCGTCCAGAATCTATAGGCAGTATTGGCATCAGTTTCAAGGATAAAGCGATGAAGCGGCGAAAATAAATCTTCTTACCAACGATAGAATTACTTTCCTCTCTCTCCCGCCATCTCATTTGTGTAAAATTATCCATCGTGATGGATGCATGCTGTGTCGAGAATTATATCTACACGCATTAGACATAAAAAAAAGCTAAGGTTTACCTCGCTGTCGGGCAAGGCTTATAATTACTTTACAATAAATAGCAGCAACAGAATTGGATGAACTTATCACAGGGAGCGGGAACCATCGAGTCAAGAAGGTAAATGACCTCGAGTATAGAATAGACCCAGATCCGGCCAAAGGTATGAAAGTCCCAGTTACAATTTACGCCAATGAATTGTTGATATCTAAAATGGTGACTGACAGGACAGTCGACCAAGCTGCAAATGTCGCCACACTACCAGGCATCAAAAAACATGTGATCGTGCTCCCCGATGGCCACGAAGGCTACGGCTTTCCCGTTGGCGGTGTTGCGGCGACTGATCTTGAAGAAGGGGTTATCAGCCCGGGCGGGGTCGGCTACGACATCAACTGTGGTGTGCGCTTGATACGGACTAACCTGACTGAAGAGGACGTTAGGCCGCAGCTAAAGGATCTGGTCAATGAGCTTTTTAGATCTGTTCCCTCAGGAGTTGGAAGTCAGGGAGCAATAAAGCTAACAAAGACTGAGCTTGACGAGTTACTAGTAGAAGGTGTCAGGTGGGCTGTCAGCCATGGATATGGTACTGAAGACGATATGGAGACATGCGAAGAGAATGGTAAAATGCAAGGGGCAGACCCTGCAAGCGTCTCAGACACTGCGAGAAAAAGAGGTGCAGCTCAGCTTGGAAGTCTGGGTTCTGGTAACCATTTCCTCGAAGTGCAGAAAGTAGACAAGATATATGACGAGCGTGCAGCCAAGGCAATGGGCATAAACCATGCCGGCCAGCTGACCGTGCTTATACACTGCGGCTCGCGAGGCTTTGGCCACCAAATATGCACTGATTACCTGCGTGTTTCTGAATCAGTTCTGCGGAAATATGGGTTGACGCTTGCGGACAGGGAGCTTGCATGTGTGCCGAATAACTCCAAAGAGGGAGAAGAGTATCGCAAGGCAATGTATTGTGCTCTCAATTTCGCATGGGCCAACCGCCAAATGATAACACATTGGACACGGAAAACTTTTGAGAAGATCTTCAAGTCAAAGGAAAGTGGCCTTGACATGGGTCTAATTTATGATGTTGCACACAATATCGCCAAGATAGAGCGCCATAAGGTTAACGGCAAGGGGACCTCCGATCTAGTAGTCCACAGAAAGGGCGCTACCAGGGCTTTTCCTGCAGGCATGGAACAGGTGCCCAGTAAGTACCGGGGCATTGGCCAGCCAGTAATAATACCGGGCTCAATGGGCACTGCCAGCTGGATTCTTCTTGGCAACCAAAAATCGCTTGATCTCAGCTTTGGATCTACGGCGCATGGAGCAGGGCGCATGATGTCGAGGTCTGCTGCAAAGCGTAGCTACACAGCCGACGGCGTGAAAAGTAATCTAGAATCAAGGGGAATCTACGTCAAAGCGCTCACGAAGGAAGGTATGGTCGAAGAAACACCTGAGGCATACAAGGATGTTGATGCTGTAGCCAATGTTTCGCATTCCCTTGGAATTGCTACCAAGGTGGCGAGACTTGTGCCAATAGGAGTGATAAAGGGCTAGTGCCAACCGATGACGACCCTGAAATTGACATAATCAATGCACGCAAACTGAGGGAGCTTCGTGAAAAGGCAGCCGCGATGGAGAAGGCAAAAGCCAGTTCTCAGCAGCCACGACCAAAGTCCTCAAGAGAGATAGTATCTAACTACCTCTATGACAGGGCCGATGAAGTACTAGACCTTGCTTACAAGCAGTATCCTGTCCAGACTGAAGTGATTCTCGCAAGAATTGCCAGACTTATTCTGTCAGGCGAATTAACAAGCAGGATTTCAGGAGGCGAACTTTTGATGCTTTTCAGGTCGGTGGGTCTTAACATAAGGGTCAATACAACAATCAAGGTCGAAGACGATGGTAAGCTGATCTCATTTTCTGAGAAACTAAAGCAGCAGAAGAATGATTTGCCTTGATAATGGGAACGTTTATCTTGGATTTTCAGACAATTGATTTTGAACCTGATGCCAAGATTGCGATAGAAATGCTCGCTGACTACCAGCGACTCTGCAAGCTGGAAAACTCATTTGCTCTTGACCCACCGGTACAGAGCCTCGGCTGGTCGTTTGCAAAGATGTTTCTGGCAGGTGAATTCGTTGAGAAGTTATATACAGATCAGGCTTACAAGATAGAGGCTTCAAAGGGCAAAAAACCTGAAGACAAGTTCATTTTATGGCTTCAAAAAGAATTAGAAAATAGAGGTTGTAGAGCGCAGATAAAAATAGCGCCAGAAATGAAATCGATCTAGACTCTGCGTCCTCTTCTACCGCCTGGCTTTCTTGTTGTATCGTGCGGAACAGGGGTCACATCGTCGATTCTACCAATACGAAAGCCCGCTCTTGCAAGCGCCCTGATGGCAGCCTGAGCACCGGGGCCCGGAATTCTTGGGCCCACTCCGCCGACAGCACGTACGCGAATATGCAGGGCACTGATACCCTTTGCCTTTGCCGTTTCTGCTGCTGCTACAGCAGATTTCATAGCTGCATAGGGAGAGGATTCATATCGGTCAGCGGTAACATGGCGCCCGCCAGAGCTAAATGAGATTGTCTCGCCTCCGCTCAAATCTGTAATATGGACAAGCGTGTTATTGTAACTACTAAAAATATGAGCTACCCCCCACTTTGTTTCTGTGATGTCGGCTGTTGTTTCTGACATGCACTTGAACGTGCTTCTGTAGAGAGTTAAAAACTTTATCACTTATGAAAATGCATATAGCCCCTGTTCTCAAGGGCCCTATTTTTAACATACACGTTGCCAGAGCCTTTTTGCATTCTACCGATAACATATAAATTGACGCCTGCTTTCCTCGCTGCGGCCTTAGCTTGCCTAATTTTTGTATGCGAAATTGTTGCCACAATCTCATATTCTTCTCCACCATGAAACACCATCTCGTGCTTGTCAAGACAGTTTTCCTGTGCAAACTTGTCCAAGCCTTCTACAGATGGAATGCTATCAATTATGACGTCGACGCTCTCACTTTGGCTTGCCAGTTCATATAGAGACAATGCAAGTCCATCACTTGAATCAATTGACGATGAGAAATATCTTGCAAGCGCCAACCCAAAACTCTGCCTTGGGCAAGGCTCGAGTACTGCCTTCACCGCGTGGTTTCTGAATATGCTGCTACCGCTGTTGTTGCTGCTGAGGGTAGTCGCTTTTTGCTGCAGGATCGCCAGGCCGGCAGGAGCAAATCCAAAAAGCCCAGATACGACGATATAGTCTCCGGGCTTCGCTCCACTTCTTGTTGGAACTTTGAATTGGGAAAAGCCAATCATACTGCAGTCAATAACAAGCTCGCTAGCCTCGTTTGTATCCCCACCCACTATTTTGACTCCAAATTCCTTTGAGGCGATAGCAAAGCCCTCAGCAAGCCCTTCGATATATGGCTGCTGCATGGAGCGGCTATTCGGTATACCAATTGAAATTACTGCTGCATGTGGCCTTACGCCTTTGGCAGCAAGATCGCTTATGCATGAAACAACGCTCTTTCTTGCAGCCTGCCAGGCCTCCATATCAAAGGGAACGTCGGTACTTGCGACCAGCATATCGCTTTTCATAACAATTCCCTTGTCTAACAAGGCCACGTCGTCAAGGTTGCTTATACCCAGCTTGTTCGCAAAGATCTGGATAATCTGTTTTTCATCTAACTTGGTCATACACTGTCTGAACCTTTTCGCTTGCCTTTTTGTAAATAGCCAGTGCCTTTTCGCCCCGGGATTCAACAGATATCCTCATCACATGTTCGGTATTTGATGGCCTAATTAGTACCCAAGAATCTTCATCTATTATTGCCTTGACGCCGTCGTCTGTCAATATCGAGTAAGAATCGCTCTTGAAGACATCAGACAGCTTTTCTATCACTGTTTTATGCAGCGAAGAATTAGCCAGTATCTTCGATCGTATTTGTACAAATTGTGACGCAAACTTTAGGCATTCGTCCACAGTCCTCCTATCAAGCGTAGAGATCGTTGCTGCTGCTAACAGACCATCGCGGCACATGTTAATCCTAGGCAAGATAAACCCTGCGCTACTACCCTCGCCTCCCGCCTCTGCATTCACAGCCAGCATCTTGCTGACTACATTTGCTTCGCCAACCTTGGAGTAAGCAACAACCTTGCCATTACTCTTATGGATGTATTTCTCTATTGCAACACTGGTATCAATGCTTGTAACAAACTTTTTCAGACCTATCTCCAATACCCTTGCAATACATAGCAGTAGTGTTGTGTCGGGGCTTAATTTTTTGCCTTCGCTGTTGACAACTACAAGCCTGTCAGCATCTAAATCTAGCCCAAAACCATGGTCCAGTTTGTTTGCAGTTACAATTGCACGCAGGTCTTCTAGCTCATCTGCAGTGGGATCTGGGCCCCTTGAAGATATTCCTGCAATGCCATTGATAGTGTAATACTTGAGTCCTAGTTTTTTGAACAAATACTCTGCATAGCCACATGCCGCACCTCCAGCTGCATCAATTCCCACTTTGACAGCTCCAGAATTATTGCTATTATTATTACTCTTTGCCATCTCTGCAATTACATCAGGATAATTTGAGGAAATCTGAAACTCTTTTCCAAACTTGCCCAGATGATGCTCGCTTCTCATCTTGAGCATTCCTTCTAACTCATTCTCAAATAAGCCTCTACCGTCAATTACGAACTTGAGCCCATTCCATTCTAATGGGTTATGCGATGCTGTTACTATAATGGCAGCGCCATACTTTCGCGCCTCTCTAAATGCTGCGGGAGTGGGAGCTATCCCGAGGTTGTAAACATCGATACCCGCAGCGATCAGGCTTGCGATCGCAATCTGAGCAATAACTCTACTGGAGGGACGAGTATCTCGTGCGACTACACACTTGCGAGACTTGATTAAGCATGCAAACTTGCCCGCAAACCTGTTGACTTGGTGAAGGCTAAGATCTTCTCCGTAGACGCCTCTGACTCCTGAGATCGATATTTTCACACTAGAAAAGTGTTCCCCGTCTTTTATTTATTTTAGCGTGAAACATTAAATAATAAGGACCTGAAGTTACAGATCTGTTTTGCCCTAGTAGCTTAGCCTGGCAGAGCGAAGGTTTCGTAAATCGAGCATTTTTCTTCGAAAAATGGCTGGTATCTCAAGGTAAAACGCATAATACGATAAGAGAGATCTTGATCTTTGCAAAAAAGTATAGGTCGTCTATACTGTACAGGGTGACGCTTCCCCACTGCTTACTTTGAGCCCAAGAAATAAACAACACACAATTACTGCGCTGGCAAACCTTGCAAAGTATCAAGGACACTACGACCAGTATCTGCAGATAAAACAGCGCTATAACTTAAAATGGACCACTGGTAATGAGTCTTTGCAGAGTCTTCAACGGTTCTTTAACCCAGACTGATTAACCCTCGAAGTCATGATCCAGAAAATTAAGGAAATGATCAGCTTACTCCTCCGCCTTTAATGGGTCAAGTAGTGAAGTTAGATGTACTTGTTGGGGTCAGAGCTGCGGAAGTGGTCAAGTCCGTTAGCCTGATCAATGACGAAGAAGCATTCGCAAAGTATTATGATCCAAACACTATGACACCGCAGCACTACAAGTTTCCCGATATCTTCCTTAGGACCACAAAGAAGGCGTTGTATCTTTCATAAGCCCTGAAATTGTGCACAATATGAAATTTCATATTAACACATTTCTTCGTACAACGCTATCCGCTTAACCTGTAGAAGAAAAGGGGTAACTTCCGATATGCGATATTGTAGGAAGATATATGCGCCACATACCTCTGCATCGGCAAGGGATTCCAGTCGAAATTATAGACGTCCTCCAAGGTCGTACGCCTGCCAGTATATTTGCCAAATGGTATTATCGCCCCTCATTAGACTATAGGGCTAAAGTAATTGAGGCTTTGAAGCAATTAGAAAAGAAATTATAATTATCGTATAGCGACCAGCAGAAGTAGTAGAACAACATCATTATAGGAGCGGTATTTATGGTACTCCTTAGCCCTGTCCTTTATCTTTGAGGATTGAGTTTATGGCGGCGTTGGCGGTAGCGGAGGTGGCTGTAAACTAAATGGGCAGAACAATACCTTCCTTTAGAATTGTCCTTTCGATGGAAAAAGAGGACTGGAAGCCCTTCCGTAATGCTTTGGACAAGTCAGATAGAAAGAAGTTTGATGAAATGTTTGAGCTACCTAAATTCTACATTTCAGCTTGCTCTAATTCTGTACAGTATGTAAGACTGCATCCAATACTGATGTCAATACTCCTTTACCATTATAAACAGCTAAATGCATGCATTTCAGAAGTTGAGCGAATTGAGGCTAGAGTGAACAGCAAGAGAGAAGAGTGGCTGACGAAAAAGAAAGAAGAAGAAAAACAGCAAGAAAAGGAAGAAGTGCCTACTACTCTGGGTAGTTATTTTGTTAAGTACAACTCAAATTTCAAATAAAAACTCTCTTTCTCCTTGCTCTCACCGGCCATTCCCGCTAACAGCTTACTCTTTTAACAGTTCAAGCGTCTGGGGTCAGGGCATAAAATAAAAAAAATAGAGGTTTGCAGTTGTGTTTTATCCAACAAGTCGTGGACAAGGAATTAGTATTGGACGTGGGGTCTATGATCATATCCCCCATTATCAGTACAGTCTGGGTGATCGGGTATTTCTATGACCGGTGGTGCCGCTTCTACTTGAGGTACTGCTACGAATCTTACTGCTCCAAGCCCCAGTGCTGCTACGATGGCAATTATTAGCATTAATCTCGACATTCGTCCTTTATATAATGAGTCTTCTATTTTGTAAAAAATATACATGCTTCTTTAAGGATATTGCAAATGTGTTCTAGTATTCATAGACAAATTTTAGGATACCGGGGTCCAATATGAGAAATTTGTATGCTAACACTACTATGGTCCATTTTGATATGGCTATACATCGAGGTGAAAAAGCTAAAAGCATGTTGTGCGGAGCAAAGTATAGAAATACTAGAACCAGATGAGCAAGCCATCAGTGGAATTTAGTCCGAACAAATAGCGTGTAGTTTTTGAAGGCTGTAACCAACCATAAAGCGATAATGACAGACCAAGAGTTACATTCTCCAATAGAAAGGCAGTTTAAGCCAGAAACACTAGTCCATAATAACGTCTATGTCTGCAAAGGCTGCGCAGGAGACGAAAAGAAGGGAATGTCGCAAGCTGGTTTTTGTGGTAAGAGCGTTTTGCACAGAGTAGCCCACGAGCAGCAACTGGATAGTGTTGAACTAAAACATGTTAGCTCGCTATGATGATGGAAAAAGGGTGCTAGACACTTTACCAGAAGATCAGCAGATGAAATTGGAGAAGATGTTATCAAGAGCTTCTGCTAATGGTCGTATGGAAATTCTAAGAGTTGTCCTAGATCTGTTTTACTCATATGATGAAAATACTGTGAGACTAGCTGTTAAAAACTTTAATAAAAAACTCATCAAGATGGACGGCAGCAGAGCCGTTGATCGCATCTGAAAGAAGCTTTCCCTAACCACGAGAACCCTCGACCATTCAAGGAAACACTCGTTAGATAACTTTAACTTTAACCCTGCCACTATCTAATTGGAATGCGACAAAATAAGGAATTCTCCCCTTTTCTCTTTTTCATAGAGTTTACTAATTTAGATATAATAATAAAACACGCCACAACAAAGCAGATGGAAAAACCTGACAAAAAGATAGTTAATAATAACAATATTTGTGATGTATGCTAACAATAGGTTGCCTTGATTGTTTTCAGTCATTAAATCTTCTACAATAGAGTCTAGTTTCAAGGTCGTAGTCCAGAATAAGCTTTCAAACAAACTAAATTGAAGCTGGCATGTAGTAGATTGCGAAAATGGAAACCATAACAACAACATCATCATTTTTAACAGCAACTACAGCAATACTCGTAATATTCCTAGTGTTAGGAATAAGCACCATGACCGGAGCTTCAGCAGTCGCATGTCCAACTAACTATGAAAAGGGTCCACAAGGGACTTGTATCGGTGACCCAATAGGTTTCACATGTCCTGCTAATTATATTGAAAATCCAGAAAATCCAAATGAATGTATCTATGACGCAGACCCTAATACTCTACCTGAAGACATAGATTACATAGTAGGGAAAGTAGGAATATGCTCTGCTGGGACGTATGAGCCGCCAGATTCAGATGCAGATTCAGGAAAGTGTATTGCTCCTAGGGGAGAACGCCTCAATTAGACATTAATAATTAAATTCACTTCCTCTTTTTCTTTGATGCAGTTTTTCATAGAGTTTCATCAGACTAAAAAGGTTTCACAGATACCCAATAATCTTTGTGAAAATCGCAAAAAGTGAGTCTTCCTAGAGAAGCGGGTTTTATGGACCAAGTAGCATAGTTGGAACATAATGCGTGGACGCATCGAGCCATTGTTCCTCTCGGAATTGGAGTTATTTGGTTAGGACTGACTTCTATTTTTTGTTTCTTTATCTTCCGTCTCTTCATTTATCTGCACATCACCATCATCCACTTCGTCGATTGCATCAAAAACCTCCCAGGTGGCATTTAGAACGTCCAATGCCTCTATATATAATTGTGTATTTCTCTGATTGTGGCGACATGTTTTCTCTTCATTTGGAACTTTCGGTTAGCTGTAGTTACTTCTGGGTCATGAAGACTTAAACCAGGAATGACAATGTATGGCTCTTCTGGCTCGACGACTTCAGAATAACAGTGACTGCAGTCTGGATGATAATAGACAACTAGACTGAAGCTTATACGCCAATTATCCCCTTTTCTTCCTCGGCTGAACACAAATATGTAATAGGTGTTCCTCGGCTGTAGCATGTAACAGCCCTCTACAAATTGATATACCAGGTAAGCTTTGCTCGATAAACACATATTTACTTTCAGGGTGCGATATTTTCGACTGAGGATGACGATGGTGATGATGAGATGACAGTACACTGTCATGACTGCGACATGATAGCACCCTCACCAGAAGAAGCTAGAGCTAATGGGTTTTGTCATGTGAAAGTGTTTGATGCCCGCCGACGCGTATTGGTAGGTGGTAATGATGAAGACCAACAAGGAGCTGTAGGGAGACTGGAAGATGATGGTGGTTATTATTGGCTTTGCCCTGACTGCTTTCATCACATGCGAGAAACTTTATTAGTATTGCGCAGCGGCGACTTGAGTAATAATTTTCTCACAGATGTCGACAAGACCTAGAGAAGGAAGAAGGAAAAGAATCACCAGAAGATGGCGAAGGTGTTTCCTTTTGTTACACTACTGGAGTTGTAGATTTTTGCTTCCCCACCCTACTGCAGTGTGAACGAGCTAGAGCAGACGATCCTG
>DATMWK010000042.1:0-21830 GCA_035562555.1 Nitrososphaera sp.
CATCGTTGTTATTTGTAATACTATTGGAAGTAGCCGTAGTAACTGTAGCATTCGCTTTGTTATCTTTGCTATTTGTAAGGGAGATGATCCGATGCTCTATAGGATTCATAATGCCGAGTCCAAAATGAGCTCTACCTTTAGTATCTGTGCTCGCAATTAATTGGTTATCATCCTGCAAATATGCTTTAGGTACTACCGGTTTTTCTTCCTGCAGTACCGGTTTTTCTTCCTGCAGTTCCGGTTTTTCTTCCTGTCGTCCCATAGTGAGTAACATCATTAATGTGGATGATAATGCAACTAATACTGCTAATATTACCGCAAGCATAGAGCGTCTATGCTTGACTAGCCGTTGCATACTTCCGAAAAACTATGTTTTTAGCGGGATATATGAAATAGGTATTCCCGTTTCTACGATATTTCTTTCATAAAATTAAGGATACCTTTTATACGCACAAGTGATCAACAGATGAAATTAGAAATGACAAGCAATGAGATCTTATAATGATTTTATCTTGTATATGGGTCATAAACTAAATTATATGGAGGTACTTTTCTTGAGCAGAAAATTTTGTATGCTTAGCAGGGTTATTGATGACCTCAGGTCCTAATTGAATAATTGAGCTTGACAGGAACCTGAAATTTTCCAGATTTTGTTTAATTTTTAACACTTGTAACAAATAGGGTCAAAGCCATATTGGAGTTTTTGAGAGGCATAAATACTAGTTAGTATCTCGAACTCAAGGTTCTATTTCTTTTTATCGATTTCATCTTCTCACTTTTTCTGCATGTTGTGCCACATAGGAATGCTAGATCTATAATCAATGGACCAATTGTTAATTGCAGTATCTGGCGATAATAGATCCCTGATACGTTGATACACACGCAATAAAGCAATCCCTTTGCCTGTAGTTCTATAGATTGTGGTTCCTCTACTCCTCTCTTGAATCTCCATCCTGATATAATCATTCTCTATCAACATAGAAAGGTACCTTTTGAATTGATTACTGGAAAGACCGGACACGAGTAATATTCTTCTCCTAGTTGCCCCACCGTTTGCGGCATCAAGAATGGATGTGGCAATATCAATTCTGTCACGATTAGAAGTACTTTTTGAAACGCTAACATTATTAGCCATGGATTCTGTCTACTTCCGAACGACAATCCCTAGCACAATGATAACTGCCATACTGTTAAAGATTCGAATATTTTGTCAATTTCCTTTATACTACACCTCCTAGCAATCCTCAAATGTACAGAGATCTTTCTTCTACAATATCATATAGAGGAACATTCAGAGATCTGTGCTAGAAACATATTCGAAATTACTGGCAAAAAGTCAGGGTACGGCATTACCCATTCTATAAATAGTTTATCACGGGTTTCCATCTCAATGGAGCCCAAATCCATAGCGTTCTACACTGCAGTAGCTGTGAGCATACTTGCAGTGCTAAGTGCAGCAACAACATTTCCTACGATAGCTCTGGCCCAACAAGAACCAGACGAAGACCAGCAAGGACCGGAAGACAATCAAGACAATCAAGACAATCAAGACAATCAAGACGACTCGGTAACCAACGAAGAGACGAGAAGTCAAAGCGACTCTGAGGGAGAGCAAGATGATTCATCTAGCACTGATGAGAGTGGTCCGAATCAAAGATTAGGTCTACAACCAGACAGTGGAATAGCATCATGCGGACAGGTCGTAACAGAAGATGTGACATTAACATCAGATCTTAATTGTGCTAACGGAGATGGACTTATTGTGGGTGCAAGCGATATAACCATCAACATGAATGGCTATTCAATAACCTCTGGCGATGCAGCTGGTGCAGAAGGTACACCAACAACCTCTGGCGATGCAGCTGGTGCAGAAGATCCTCTAACAACCGATTATGATGGCACTAGCGGAATACTGGTTGCAAATGCAGATAATGTTGCCATATCAGGTCTTGGAAAAATAGACGGCTTTACAAGAGGAGTCACATTCCTAGGAAGCTCAGGAGGCAGCCTCTCAGATGTGCAATTGTCAGGCAATGACATAGGTGCAGTAGTGGCTAGTTCATCAGGAGTCGAAATCAGCAGAAATACTATGACCAATAACGGGATTGCAGTAGTATTTGACTCAAGTAACGGAGGAGTGACGGCGTTTAATCAGATAGTTGCTAACCTGAGGGAAGGCGTTCTCCTTCTAGGCAGCTCTGATAATGTCGTAGCTGCAAACAACATGTATGGCAACGGAGCTAACGGCATATACCTAGATCCAATGAGCAGAGGAAACAACATAGACTACAACACAGTATTCGGCCACGATACAGCTGATCTGAACAATGCCGATGGAATGCCTACAAACGTTAACCAAAACAGCTTCGGAGACAACAATAACTGTGGAACCAGCCTTCCAGGCGGACTCTGTAGGTAATACCTGACCGCACATCGACAACTTAAGTCAACAACAGCCTCACTTTCTTTTTATTTTTTAAAATTATATACCTATTTTAGGTAAGATATTCTAATCGACAGCCAAAGGCAACTTCTCAGGTAGTCATAATTCTTAAATGTACACCTCAATAACTGAAACCTTTTTAAAAATCGGCTGCAGTGCTGTTATTACAGCAGCTGCTGTAACGGTCCTGGCAGTATAAGGAAAAATTGCATGGATTTGGGCTCCATGTATTATGTTGCCAGGATCCGCTTCTTTTCCCCTACATCACTTTTTAATTGTCATTCTTGCTATCTTGGTAGCACTGCATAATACGACTACTTAAGCGCCTTAAGTCATACCAAGGCGGAGGGATGCCGAGATACATTTTGCCCCCATAAAAATTGTCTTATGTCTGGCTGCAGTAAATCTATAAGAAGACAAGATATTGGAAAGCGCTAATTTAAGAATAAGACATTTATCATTTCGAATGTATAGAAAGACCTAACTCAAGTTTAGAAATAAACATACATAGAGATAGACTACTGCATCTAAAATCCGTCTCTGGTGCTAACTATGTTAAAACCAGTCCAATCTTTTTGAGCTTGCACCTTTGCGCGAAATTAAGAAGCATAAGAATCAACGGCCTTTTAACTGTACAATTAACACCTGTGTTGAGTATGGCTGACTGCAAGATTCCTTGAAATTCTCTTATAGGGTCCATACACGTAAGATGGGTATTGCTATTGTACAAGAGATCCTAATTGATATCATTAATGACGTTGCTCTTAATACCTGCAATGCAATAAAGTACTATATATAGTGCTACATTTGGGCAATTTATATGCTGGCAAGCAAGTTCTTTTATATAGCTGTTGCAGCAGGAATAGCGTTCATTGCCATTGGAGTAGCATCAAGTATCTATTCCAATATGCTAGTAGATGTTCCGCTTGATAACATTATTAGGCCTGGAACAGTGGATATAATTACTCCAGATATGAACATAGGGAGCACTGCAAGCATTTCGATGAGCGGCGCTACATTCCTTATCGAGATCACAGATCCCGATGGTCAAGTGATTGAGTCAGGAAGTAGCAATTCCTCTTTCAGTTACGATCTGACTGCACAAAAGGCTGGCCAGCATAGAATAACGATCAACAATACAGGCGCTTCAGAACTTACAATTGAGGGTCATGCACAGACAAAATCAAGTCCACTCGGCCTGATCGGCTCGCTCATGCTTGTAGTAACCGGTATAATAACGATAGGCTTAGGATTGCGCTTTAGGCGCCACTAGTGGAACTCAGCCTTTTTGTAAGAGCCAAGTATCTTGACGTAAGATGTCTTTGGCTTTATTGACAAGAGTGCTTCATGCACAGCCTTGTTCTGGGGGTGACCTTCAAAGTCTACATAAAAGTTGTATTCCCAAGGTGTCTCCTTGGTTGGCCGCGATTCTATTTTAGTCAAATTTATTTTGCGTATTGCAAACTCGCCCAAAATACCAAAAAGCGCGCCAGGGACATGCCGTACTGAAAATATGATCGAGGTCTTGTGGTTGTGGCCGCCGATATCATGCGGATCGCTTTTTCCACTCTTTTTCTTTTTTGACGACAGCACAAAGAACCTGGTATAATTGTTCTTCCTGTCCTCTATACCTTCATCAAGTATCTCCATCTCATACAATTCTGCCGCTCTCTTGCTTGCTATAGCAGCAGAATCTGCCATCTTGTTTTTCTTTATCATTTTCGCTGCGCCAGCTGTATCGTAAGCTGGCACAGGCTTGAGCCCTTTATTTTGAAGATATGCTCTGCATTGTGCAAGTGCTTGTGGATGCGAATGCACATACTTGATCATTTTTGTGCCTCTGTTTGCAATAAGACAGTGTCTGACGCGTTGGTAAATCTCACCTACGACATGCATTTTAGTCTGGAGCAACAAGTCATAGATCTCATTGATGCTGCCTTCTATTGAGTTTTCTACTGGTACTACAATATACTCTACTTTGCCAGTCTCTGCAGCATCAAATACATCTTGAAATGACTTGAGGGGCAGCAGTTTAACGTCGGGAAAATACTGTAGAGTAGCCATTTCGCCATAAGCTCCTCGCTCCCCCTGAAAGGCAACCTTAGGTGCCATGGTGTTATTGATATTATTACATTACTAGTAGTAATACTACGTTCTTCCTACTTGCCTGCTTTGTGTATCAGACGGAATGTTTCCTTGCCGTAGTCATGCGTCAACTTGCGTTCTTCAAATGCACCACACTCAACGCATTTTATAGTATTTTCATTGGTGCGCACCGTATCCCCGCCACACATGAAGCATAAGGTATAGAGCACCCCATATTCTTTTTCTGCAAGCGTAAGGTGCACCGTCGAGTTGAGCAAGCTAACGACCCTACCCCTTACAATGTCGCCTGTATGAAAGGTGGCACGCCTATCACCACCCCTTCTATCCCTGTCTCCACGGCCTCCAACCCTTGCTGATGCGATGGCAGAAAACCCTGCATCAGATCTCTTGTCATTTATGTATAGGATCTTGACAGAGACCATACTGCTAAACAGCATATCGACATACCCGACAATGGTATCGCCCACCTTTGGTAGCATTGGCGAGTTCTTTTGGTCAACCTTGACAATCCTGCGTTTTAGATCATAAACTCTTGTTCCCACAGCTGCAGACCTTACCGTCCCATCGGAAGCAATGTAAGTATTCTTGCCTCCCTCAAATTCCTCGATGGATGCAATGTGCTCGCCGGGCAGCATCGGCTTATTGTTATCTTTTATCATATTTCAATGACGAGAGCTTAGAGGAAAGTTATAATCCTTTAGAGATTTAGATTTTTAAAATTATTTGTATATGATTTATTGCAAAATTTGCATTTGTAATCGCAGATGGGACAAAAGATAACAAAGGTATAAAGAGCGGTATTTCTAAGGTGTTGGTGTGAGCCAGAATAGCCTATCCCTAAAGGTACTTGAGGCGTATACCAGAGATGTCGGTCGAGGAGTAGCAAGAATCGACTACGACTCTATGGATTCGCTGGGTGCATCAACTGGAGATGTTATTGAAATCAGAGGGAAGCGCAGGACGGTTGCCAAATGTCTACCGCTTTATCCTTCTGATGAGGGCAAGGGCATTATCAGGGTAGATGGTCTTGTCAGGAATAATGCTGGCATTGCAATAGGCGATACTGTAATTGTCAAGAAGATAAAGGCAGTTCCAGCTGAAAAAGTCATTGTGGCACCTCTTGAGGCCATACCTCCAATAGACGAGCGCTATCTGGCAGATGCTCTTGAAAGCGTGCCCCTAATTAAGGGGGATAACGTGATGGTTCCATATTTTGGCGGCAGACTGACATTTCAAGTAATTGGAGTCACGCCTGCTGCAGATGCTGTTCTAGTCACGCAGAAGACAATATTCCACATAGCTGAAAAGGGTGAGACTCTCAGAGGAGTCCCGCAGGTAACATACGAGGATATTGGTGGCCTAAAAGAGGAGATCCAAAAAGTTCGAGAAATGATCGAGCTTCCACTCAGGCACCCAGAGATATTTGAGAAACTAGGCATAGAAGCACCAAAAGGAGTATTGTTGTATGGCCCTCCAGGCACAGGTAAGACACTTCTGGCCAAGGCTGTTGCAAACGAAAGCAATGCACACTTTATCAGCATCTCGGGACCTGAAATCATGAGCAAATTCTATGGAGAATCTGAAGCTAGACTGAGAGAGATATTCAAAGAAGCAAAGGAAAAGGCGCCATCAATCATATTTATAGACGAGATCGACTCTATTGCTCCAAAACGCGAAGAGGTCACAGGGGAAGTAGAAAGAAGAGTCGTGTCGCAGCTGCTGTCTCTAATGGACGGCCTTGAAGCGAGGGGAAAAGTCATTGTCATTGCAGCCACAAACAGACCAAATGCGATCGACCCAGCTCTGAGAAGACCTGGCAGGTTTGATAGAGAAATTGAGATTAAAGTTCCAGATAAGCGCGGCAGGCTAGAGATACTGCAGATACACACGCGCAACATGCCACTTGACACTGACGTAGATCAAGATAGGGTCGCAGCAGTGACGCATGGATTTGTTGGCGCAGACCTAGAATATCTCTGCAAAGAGGCAGCAATGAAGTGTTTGAGGAGGGTACTACCAGAGCTTAATCTCGAAGACGAAAAGCTCTCGCCAGAGGTGCTCAACAAACTGATAGTCACCATGAACGACTTTGAAAATGCAATCAAGGAGGTGATGCCATCTGCCATGAGAGAAGTATACCTTGAGTCGCCAGACATTCCGTGGTCTGCAATTGGAGGCTTAGAAGAGGTAAAGCGTGAGCTTCAGGAGGCAGTTGAGTGGCCGCTGAGGTATCCTGATCTTTATGCAAAGCTAGGACACACCATGCCAAAAGGTGTTCTTATGCATGGACCATCTGGAACCGGCAAGACATTACTTGCAAAGGCAGTAGCGACAGAATCTGAAGCTAATTTCATCAGTGTAAGAGGACCCGAGCTATTAAGCAAGTGGGTTGGCGAGTCAGAGCGCGGCATCAGAGAGATATTTAGAAGAGCAAGACAGGCAGCTCCATGCGTTGTATTCTTTGATGAAGTAGACTCGATTGCTCCTACAAGAGGTATGGGAGGAGACAGCATGGTAACAGAAAGAGTTGTGTCACAGCTCCTGACAGAGCTTGACGGCATACAGGCGCTTTCAGGCGTGGTGGTGATCGCTGCGACCAACAGAGCAGATATGATTGACACGGCGCTTTTGCGTCCCGGCAGGTTCGACAAGATAGTGTTTGTACCGATGCCAGACAAAGTAGCAAGACAAAGAATACTAGAGATACATGCAAAAGACAAACCTATGGGACCAGATGTAGACTTTGCCAAGATCTCAGAGATGACTGAAGGTTTTAGTGGAGCAGACACAAGTGCAGTAGCAAATACTGCAGTCTCACTTGTGCTACATGAATATCTAGCAAAGTACCCAACGCCGGAAGAAGCAGCCAAGCATGCGTCAGAAGCACACGTGATGTTGCGCCATTTTGAAGAAGCCGTAAGGAAGATCAAGACACAGAGAGAAGGCAAGCCTACAGAAAAGGCAGTTCCATACTACCGTTAAGTAAGCCAATACATCTCTTCTTTCTCTTTTTTGATGTATATTTCTAAAAATTTATTTCCAACATACACAGAGAAAGAACTCTCTTGCCAGGGGCAAATGTTTTTAAGTTATTGGTTTTATGATACACGTAACTAAAAGAAATTGGTTGAAAATTCTCAAATCCAACTCGTAGAAAAACCAACAACAGTTAATCTAAATCGCTTTGTTAAGCCCATTGACATTAACAAGCTGGTCGCACAGTATGGCACACCACTTTATCTGATTGACGAGAATACACTTCATGCAAAAGCAAAAGAGCTGCACAAGGCATATTCAAAGTTCAACGGTCAGGTCAAAGTAGCATACTCAATCAAGGCCAACTTTACACCTGCGGTAGTCAAAGCGTTCATGAAGGACGGCATAGCATTTGACCTGACATCACTTGGCGAGCTCTACTTCATCAAGCGGTGCAAGGCAGACCCGGAGAATGTAATCTATACAAGTGTCACAGAAGAGCTAGAAGAATACATCGAAGTGCTACAAAGTGGCGTTAGAAGGATTGTTGTCAGTTCTTTTAATGGGATGACAAACTTATCCAAGGCTGCGAGCAAGGTAGGGGGAGGAGCACCACTGACAATGATACGTGTGAACCCTGAAGTGAGTGTCAAGGCAGAAGTTCGCGCCTCATATAGAAACAGCAAGTTTGGAGTACCATTCAACGGCGGAACTATAGACAGCGCAGCTAAGATGATCAAGCATTTGATGGGAAGCGACCTCTTAAAATTCGAAGGCTTTCATTTTCACCTAGGATCTCAAATCACCGACTTTTCATGTTATACTCATGCGCTGGACAAAATGGATGCATTCATAATCAAAATGAAGAAAGAAAACCCTGCTTTCCAGGTCAATACATTTGACATGGGTGGCGGAACGCCAATATTCTACAATGACCCTGTGCCAACTCCAGCGCAGATGGCTGAGAACCACATCAGCAAGCTGAATCAGCTAGCAGAAACGCATGGTACATCTACTCTCATGATCGAAAGCGGCCGATTCCTAGTGGCAGAATCGTCAATTCTTGTTTCAAGGATAGTGAATACCAAAGAATATAACGAGCACAAGATAGTGATTGTGGACGCAGGCTATCATATCCTACTTGATGCTGCACTATTAAAGCAAGAATACCCACAAGAAGTAGTGCCAGTAGTAGCAGACAGCAAAGATAAGACTACTGCACTCGCTACTGTAAAGAATACTCATCTAGCAGGAAGACTCTGCGATACATACGACGTTTTCCCGCTTTCAAAAGTGTCCGACCTGAGCGAGTCGAAAGTTGGACGGTATGTATCCTTCTACAATGTAGGCGCATACTCTGTAGTATTCAACATGCCATTCCACTGTCAGACCAAGCCTCCCATAGTAATGAAGGATAGTGACGGCAAGTTCAGGCTTGTAAGGAAAGGGACAACACACGATCAGTTATTCCGAGAAGAAGGTGGAGAGCTAGAGTGATGATAGTTTCCACTGCAGCAAATATTTTTGCTGTCGGGAACATTTTTTATATCAACAATTACAATGAGTGCAAGTGAGTGATACCAATAAAAAGATTCGCGCACATGTATTTATCAGAGGCAAGGTGCAGGGAGTTTATTTCAGGCAAAATACAAGGCAAGTAGCGACTAAACATAGAGTCAGTGGCTGGGTATGCAACTTGGTGGATGGCCGTGTAGAAGCAGTCTTTGAAGGCGACAAGAGCGATGTCAGTGAAGTAATAGAGTGGTGTCACACCGGTCCGCCAAACTCTAGAGTGGATGACGTTGATGTAAGATTTGAAAAGTATACGGGCGAGTTTGCTAGCTTCACTATCAACAATAACAACAATTAATTACTGAATTTTCTGGTATGCTTCGACAATACGCTTCTTTGCATGCTCTGTGTCCTCGATAGTCACGACCACGAGAGACACAGGGGGTGTGCCTCTGCCATACCTTATTGACAGCTTCAATGAGTCGCCAGTAGTTGACTCTATGTCGAGAAATGTTCTGAAGTTCAGGGTCTTAGAATACACTATCCTGTGAGGCCTTACCTCTTCTATCACATCGCTGCCAAGTGATATCGCAAATTTTCGTAAGTCAACCATTATTGGTCTAACTGGCTCTTTTAACTTTTCCAAGTGGCTTTCAAATGTAATGCGGCCAGGCCTAGTGTCAAACATTAGATAACGATTGTATAATGTCACATATCCTTTATAATATTATTATATCCTGATCTTGATACCATTTCTCTTTAGGTATTTTTTTACCTTGTCGACTGTTGACTTTTCGTAGTGGAATATTGATGCGGCCAACACGGCGTCAACATCTGTCTTTTCAAACACGTCGAGCATGTGGCGGGCCTTTCCGCAGCCGCCAGAGGCAATTACAGGCACAGGTACTGATTTGCATATAGACTTTGTCAGCTCAATATCATAGCCATTTTCAGTGCCGTCAGCATCAATGCTTGTCAGTAATATTTCGCCGGCTCCACGCTGTTCAACTTCTTTGGCCCACTTGATGGCGTCAAGTCCTGTTCCTTCTTTGCCGCCATAGATCCTGACCTCAAACCAAAATTCCCTTCCATCCTTATCCTTGAATACCGTCTTATCTTTTTTAATATTGTAATTTCTCTTTGCGTCTATTGCTACTACAATACACTGCTTGCCAAAGATCGACATTAGCTCTGATATCAATTCAGGGCTCTTGACCGCGGCAGTATTGACCGAGACCTTGTCTGCGCCAGAAAGCAGTATGTCGCGTGCATCTTCGAGCTTTTTGATACCGCCACCGACTGTGAATGGTATGTCGATGACTCCTGCCACCTTTCTCACGATGCTTGCTATGGTGTCCCTTCCCTGCTGCGACGCTGTGATGTCAAGGAATATCAGCTCATCAGCTCCTTGCTCGCGATATTTTTTGCCAAGCTCGACTGGGTCACCTGCGTCCTTGACCTCTGTAAAATGCACTCCCTTGACGACTCTGCCATTGTCAACGTCAAGACAAGGGATTATTCTTTTTGCAAGTGTCATTATGCTACTGCCTTCACCTTTTGGATGCTCACTTTGCCGTCATACATCGCTTTTCCAATTATGACAGAACTACAGCCGGCGCTTCTAACCTTTATCACATCTTCTATACTTGAGATCCCACCGCTTGCAATTATTCTTGCACATACAGTGGCGTCTGACAATGTTTTGATATCAGGGCCTTGCAATGTCCCATCGCGATCGATACTTGTCAGCAAAAATTCATCAACACCTATTGCAAGAAACTGCGATATTGCGTCTGCAACTGTTGTTCCAGTAGACTCTTTCCAGCCTTTCACCATAACCATACCATCCATCTGATCTACTGAAATTGTTACTCTGTCTGCATTGTTCTTGACAAGCTTCCTTATGACCTCCGGTTCTCTATAGGCCATAGTACCAATCACAACCCTTGATGCCACTGACAACATTTCTTCAGCTTTTTCTAATGATCTAATGCCGCCTGCGATCTGCAGAGGGATCCTGACTGTTTGAGATATTTTTGCGATGAGTTCAGAATTACTACCAGTCGAAAATGCTGCATCAAGGTCAACTATATGTAGCATGTCGGCGCCGACACTTTCCCATTTCCTTGCAGTTTCAACAGGATCATTGCTATATTCTACCTTGTCATTAGGATTCCCCCTTACAAGCCTGACGACGCTTCCGCTCATGATGTCAACTGCGGCTATGACCTTCATTTCGCTTCTTTTTTACACAATCCGATAAAGTTCTTTATCATATGTGCACCAACATCGCCGGACTTTTCTGGATGGAACTGGACACCTATTAGATTATCTTTTTCGATCATCGCAGGGATGCTTACACCATAGTCAGAAGTCGCCATTACTAACCTACTATTCCTTGGTACGGTCTTGTAAGAATGTACAAAATATACCCACGACTGATCCTTGACTCCTTTTAGCAGCTTGCTCTGGCCTTTTATTTGAAGATTGTTCCATCCCATGTGAGGAATTTTGACCTTTCCCTTTGGAAGCATTACAACCTCGCCATCCAATATCTTCAATCCTTCCAATCTCCCTTCTTCGCTCTTGTTAAAGAGTATCTCCATGCCAAGGCAGATTCCCAACAAAGGCATACAATTGTCAATGGCTTTATCAAGATAGCTTGCACTACTCTCTATTGATCTGATTGCAGGATCAAAGTTGCCAACACCTGGAAGCACCAGCCCATCAAATTTGGTCAGTTCTTTTAGATCATAGATTATGTCAACACTTTCTGTTCCGTTGCGCTCAAGCGCAGACTTGAGGCTGAAGAGGTTGCCTGCACCGTAGTCAAAAATTGCTATTTTTGTCATTGCATAGCCCCCTTGGCACTTGGCGCGCCTTTCCTTTTACTGTCGATATTAGTGGCCATCCTAAGCGCTACTGCAAACGCCTTAAGCGCTGCTTCAACCTTATGATGATCGTTTTCACCATAGTAGACTGCCATATGAGTGCATGCATTCAGGTTCTGTAGTAATGATCTTGTAAAGTGCTCAAGGTCTTCTCTTGGTACTCCTTCAATACTATCGCGAGTAAGTTTGAGCTGCACGTTGTAGTATTGCCGCTTGACTAAGTCGATCGACACGTATGCTAGCGCGTCGTCCATCGGGACAAGTGCATAGCCAAATCGTTTGATCCTTATCCTATTACCAAGCGCTTTGTCTATGCCCTGCGCCAGTGCAATAGCAACATCTTCTGCTAAGTGATGTACGATGCCATCATTTGACTTGCCATTAAGGGTGATGTCGATCATAGCATGCTTGCCAATTGACATAATTAGGTGATCGATGAAGGAAAGACGTGTCCTGATGCTGGTCTTACCAGTGCCGTCGAGATTAACGTTAACACTTACCGCCGTCTCCTTTGTGACCCTCTCAATCCTCGCTTTTCTTCCGGAAGAAGCCAAGTGTATTTTAAACTACAGCGGTGTACTTTATTTATTATGTTCGGTAGTTGGTTGACGCTTCTTATAATTGCCTCAACGCCCTCCTGCTTGAACTTGTCTATTGTTTCGTGTGGTTCAGAACTGTTGCCATAGATGCCCACAAATGCAATTTTCACATCTATCTCTTTCTCAGCGCGCCTTGCCATTAGCAAGTCTTCTGCAGAGTCACCCACATAGACTGCAGTTCTTGCACCCATTACTTTCATCGCATGCTTGACTGCATAGGGATTTGGTTTGGCATACTTGCGTTTTTTGTCCTCTAAAAAGACGCAGGCGTCAGAGTTGAAATATTTTATTATGGGTCGGAGCGAATATTCTGCAGCAAGCCTGCTCCTGCCAGAGACTATTGCAAGATTGCCTTTGAACATTTTATTGAGTTTTTTCATCGTTTTGGCACTTACTGCGAGTCTATCGTTCTTTATCAGCGGCCTGCCAGTCGTCCAATATTTGGGCTCTAAGCGATCCTGCTTTCTGAACAGTTCCGGCCCGTAAAATATCTCATCAAATATCCGTGCAAGCATGCTATCTTTGACTGGTGCCGGGTAAGTCAGCACTTTTTTCCACTTGTCAATGCCATAACTAGCAAGGAACTTTTCCACCGATATATAGCCACCCTCGTCAGAATTCTCTGCTACCTGGATAAGAAAATTCCTTCCCTGCGAGATGCTCTTTGGCGGGTTGGCAAGGATTGCAAGAATTATAGCGTAACTAGTATCTGTGTCGTTGTTAAAGCCACCACTCTGCCTGAACTTCAAAATGATCTGATCAGTAACTAAGGTTCGAAAAGAATTGCCGGTGATAAATTTGAGCACATAGTCCACAGTCTCTTTGATTGCAGCATTGTATGACTTGCGAATGTCAACTAATACACCGTCGATGTCAAAGAGTACACAATCATACATCAAATTATCTGTTCTATGCATTTAACATACTTGTCATTCATTTCCCTAGTACCTATCGTGATTCTCATGCAGCCTTTGTGGTTAGTAATATTTCCCAGCAGCTTTACTACGATTCCATTGCTGTTGAGAATTTTTGAAATAGCTTGGTAGTTCTTACCGGTCTCCACGAAGATAAAATTAGCATCTGATCTGAAAATCTTAATACCATCGATTTTTGACAAGCGGGCAAATACTCTCTCCCTTTCACCCCTTACAGATTTGATAGTATGCTTGACCTTATCCACATCTGCAAGGACGCCTGATGCAATTGCAAGCGAAAGTGTGCTTATAGGGTAAGGGGATTGGATTATAGATCGGAATATCCTCACAAATTTTCTATTTGACACTATGTAGCCAACCCTTGCGCCGGCAAGACCAAATGCCTTTGACAGCGTACGAAGCACAATTACATTATTACGCTTTATTGCCTCGTCGGACAGTGAGTAATCTGCAAAGTCTACATATGCCTCATCGATCAATACAAGTCTGTCCTCAAGCGAATCGACGACTTCGATTATTTCCCGTCTATCAAGTTGATTGCCGGTGGGATTGTTTGGGGAACAGATGTAAATAAGGTCTGACCTCTTTGCAGCGTTTACAAACGCCTTTTTGTCAAGCGTAAAGTCAGGCTCTAGGGGAACTTGATATACCTTTATACCATGAAGCTTGCACCGGTTAATAAAATATGAAAATGTAGGAGAAAACACTGTAGCATGTCTACCTCCAAGCGTTGACAACAACAGCTCGATTATCTGGTCAGACCCGCTGCCAAGAGCTACACACTCTACGCTGACGCCGGCATACTTGGCAAGCCGAGCATAGAGCTCATCCATCTGGCCAAGAGGGTATTCTCTGAGATCTACTTGCTTTGCAGCTTCAGCTACTGCGCCTGCGACAAAATCCTTATCGAGTGCGAAATTTTCATTTGAATCTAGCTTAATTGCACCTTCTACTTTTTCAGATTTTGTATAGTGGTCTAACCAAGCTATTCGCTTGATATTTTTGTTGAGCCAGCTATTCTTTTTCCTCACTCATCCTCGCCTTCACTGCTTCATAGTGATTCAAGAGTCCCTCTGCAGATGTAATTTCCCTAATGGATCTATCCACCTTTGCCAACCCCGACTTGTTTACTTTCACCTTGTTTACTATTTTGATAAAGTCAAGCACTGACAGTGATCCATGTGACTTGCCAAATCCAAGGGTAGGAAGGACGTGATTTGAACCGAGGCTATAGTCGCTTGCAGATGATGGTGCATACTGCCCAATCAGCACAAGTCCAGCTGAATCAATCTTCTTGGCAATAGCGTTGGCATATTTACATATTATCTCCAAATGTTCTGGCGCAAACTCATTTACAAATTCAATACAAGAGCTTTCATTCCTACAAATGACTATAAAGCCATTGTTTTCTAGGCTCTTTTTTACAATATCTGACCGTGTAATTTTTCTAACCACAGACTCTACTTGCTTCTGCACTTCTGACGCTAGCTTGTCAGATGTAGTAACAAGGCCGCAGACAGTGTCAGTGCTGTGCTCAGCCTGTGAGATCAGATCTAAGGCAATAAAATGCGGTTCAGCAGTTTCATCAGCATATATCAGCAGCTCAGTCGGGCCTGCTACCATGTCTGTTGACACTCTGGCAGAAGCGACTAGCTTTGCAGCAGTAACAAATATCCCGCCAGGACCCACTATCTTACTGACTGGCCTAATCGATTGTGTACCATAGGCAAGGGCAGCTATCCCCTGCGCGCCACCTATCTTGTAAAATTCGTCGACTCTACAAATGTCTGCGGCTACCAATGTTAATGGGTCAATGGTGCCGTCCCTTCTTGGAGGAGATAGTACCGCAATCCTTTTCACGCTAGCGACCTTAGCAGGTACTGCGCACATGACAACTGTGCTTGGATATCGTGCACTGCCGCCTGGAATATAGCATCCAACGCTTGTAACCGGCTTGACCATACGATCTATCCTAACACCATCAGGTGATGATACTACCATTCCTTTTAGCCGCTTAAGGATTGCCAGCTCGCTCTTGACAAGCCTCTGTTTCATCAATTTGACTGCCATAATCTCATCCTTTGTGACCTGCTCATATGCTTGCTTCATCTCCTGTTCGCTAACTCGTAGCGAATCAAGCTGTACGCCGTCAAATTTTGACGTGTAATTAAGAACTGCAGGATCGCCGTGCTCTGCGACATCTCTCATTATTGCCTTTGCGTAATCCAAGAACGAGTCTTGGATTGCGGTTGCCTTGCGAAGCTGTGCAGCTTCACTAGCTGGGTCGGTGACGTAGATTATATTCATCAGGAATATCCGTCCAAGTTTATTTCGTCAAGTGGCAGTATTTGCCTTGGCTCTAATACAACCAAGCCCTGCGCCAGCTTTCTCAGCTTTGGCACTATCGTGATAAATTCATTCTTGTCAATGACGGTATTGACGCCGTACCATCCTTCCTCAGAAAGCGGGCTGATAGTAGGTCTTTTAAGTGCAGGCAATTCCTTTAACAGTCTTTCCAACTTTTCCTTTCTGACATTAACAAATATGTGGAGCTTTTTCCGCCCCTCTACGACACCCCTTAGGAGTGCGATCATGTCGGCTATTTTTTCTCGCTTGGCAGGATCCTTGAGAGACTTTCTATTTGCCATCAGCACTGCTGTAGATTCGGCTACAGTATCTATTATTTTGAGTTTGTTCTGGGCAAGTGTGGTGCCGGTCTCAGTGATATCGAAAATTGCATCTACATCCTCTGGTGGCTTGGCCTCTGTAGCGCCAAATGAGAGAAAGATCTCGACCTTTTTGTTTTCACCTAGCCTCATCCAGGGGGTAATTATCATAGGATCGGCATTGCCATAGTACTTCTTGTACACAGCGTTTGCCTTGATATGAGCAGAAGCCGTGGTGAGATACTCTGAAGATATTCTCAATGTCTTGTTCTTCTTGGCAAAGTCGGCTATTAGGTCGCTTAGGTTATTGAATGAAAAGCTGGTTGGGGCTGCGATCACTTGTTTGACGCGTCCAATCTCAAGGTCTAGCAGGACTTCAACATCTGCCTTTGCCTCAAGTATCCAATCCCTACCAGTGATGCCCACATCATAAAAGCCTTCCTGAACATAAGTTGGGATCTCTTGCGGCCTTAGGATCTTGACATCAATATCAGGGTCACCCAATTTCACTCGGTAGGTGCGCCCCCGGCCGCTCACATGCTGCCACGCCTGCTCTAGCAGATTGAATGTGACTTCCTCAATGCTCCCTTTTGGGATGGCAAATTTTACAGTAGGCATTATATGATGCGACAGTTTGAGAAAGGTGCTTTTACTGGATATATATCTACTTACTAAACTTCCGTGCATGCAGCTTCATGTGGCCAGCTTGAATACCCTCGGAGGATAGTGCCCTTATTGCAGCCAGATTCTGCGCAAGGCCGACAGCAGCCATCACCATTGCCAAATCCTTTGCGCTTTTGACGCCCAAAATTTGAAGCACAAACTTGGCAGTAGGATGGGCATTGACTACCCCTCCAACCACGCCTACTGCCAAGGGTAACTCAATTTCACCAGCCAAGTCACCTTCCTTTGTCCTACTCCAACTAGTTATCGACCGATAGGTTCCATCTCTTGCAGCGTATGCATGCGCGCCAGCTTCAATAGCCCGAAAGTCTTGTCCGGCGGCAAGTGCAACTGCGTCAATACCATTCATGATGCCCTTGTTGTGAGTAACTGCACGGTAAACATCAGAATATGCAAGTGCATAAGCACAGAGTATCCGTTTGACAATCTGGCTGCCACCAAGCTGTTCCTTGTCAAAGGTGGCCTTGCATCGGACCAACCTTCTAGTACTATAATTGGATAATATCTTTACCACAACTTCACCGTCAGTAATTTCGGCCACACTAGGAGCTAGTGCTTCACACATAGTATTTACCGCATTTGCACCCATGGCGTCCTTGGTGTCGATAATCAGCTCTACCAGCAGCATATTGCCCATATTATTTGGGCTTTTATCGCGCAATTGTCGCACCTGCAAGTCGACTGCAGTCACAGACCTGCTATTTGAATTGGCGATAGCAAGTAGCTGTTTTTTATTTCTCAATATCTTAGCCATTGCGTGCTTGATGTTGCCAAGCCCAACGACTTGCACCTGACCTATCATGAGAGAATCATTAGCCTCAGCAATAAATCCACCCTTTACCTTGGCTATTTTTGCAGCCTTGCTAACAGCAGCAATAACAGATGGCTCTTCTATGGCCATTGGGATCACATATTCTCTACCGTTTATGACAAAATTCGTGGCTATACCCATTGGGGTAGACATAATGCCAATGGCATTTTCTATCATCCTGTTTGCATCTTCAAAGGGAAGTGGTCTGAGCATTACTTCAATGTCATCAGATATTCGAGTAGCCTTTCTTATGTAGTCAAGACGTTCTTCTCTGTTCATTTCATGGAGCTTTTTCTCCGCCATTACTGTCATGCTATTGCGGACTAATGATCCTTAAAATCTTGTCATCATCTTGCGCAGGTATGGCTCTTCCGTCTTTATTACTTGTAGCAATGTAAAGCGAGCCATCAGAAGCTTCAACAACATCGCGTATTCTTCCAAAGCCAGTCAGGATGTTGCTTTCAACATTAGATCCCAAATCGATAAGACGAATTTGTTGAGCCTTCAGAGTGGCAAGCAATATGTCATTCTGGTAACCTAAGGTGTCTGAAGCAGCAAATGTCATTCCTGCAGGAGCTATTGCAGGATTAAAGCACACTATCGGCTTTTCAAACTTCTCGGCATTGCAATCTTCGATGGGCCAGCCGTAATTAGTCCCCGGTTTAATAAGATTGATCTCATCATTGCCCTCAGGCCCGTGCTCGCTTGCGTACAGCTCCCCTGTCAAGGGATGCCATGCTAACCCCTGAATATTGCGATGTCCATAAGAATATACAGGCGAACCTTCAAAAGGGTTGTCTTCGGGGATGCTGCCGTCAGAGTTGATTCGCAGGATCTTGCCTGCGAGTGAACCGGCATCTTGGGCGAGCCCGGGCTGCAGTGCGTCTCCTGTGGCGATATACAGCTTGCCATCGGGTCCAAACTTGATCCTGCCGCCATCATTTCTGTCAGCAGCAGGGATATTGTCAATGATGACTTTTGATTCGACTATTTTGTTGTCATTTTCTGTAAGCATTAGGACTTTGTTCAAAACAGCTGAACCATTGGAGTAAGTATGGTAGACATAAAGCAGATGGTTCTCAGTAAAGTTGGGGTGGAGCGCCAATCCTAAGAGTCCTGATTCGCCGTTCTGCAGGACATTGATGTAAGATACAGGATCTGAAATAAGACTGCCATTCTTCTCCATAGCCATTATCCTGCCCTCCCGTTCTGTAAAAAAGAGCCTGCCATCCTCGGCTATGTCAATAGCCCAAGGCACGTCGAGATTCTCGGCAAGCACCTGAACACCAGAGCGGGTATTGTTACCATCGCTTCGTCCCGGCTCAGGTATGGGAAGCGTAGTCTGCGATGGCGTGAAAAAAGCAGTCGCGACTGCAGCCACTGTTACAGCGGCTATTGCCACTACTACCAGCCGCCGCTCTTTATTCACAATACTAGTTAAAGCCTGAGAAGCATTATAACTGTGCTGGCTGCAAATGTGTAAGGTTTAAAATAACAAGCACCTAGATGTTCTATTGAATGAAAGTATTAGAAATAATGGTGACAGACGTCGTTACCCTCAGTTCTGAGGACACTGTTGCGAAAGCGTTGAATCTTATGGCAGACAGATCGATTAACCAGATACCCATAGTAGACGAAAGCGGGAAATACCTTGGTATGATATTTGCTAAGCAGATCATTAATTCTACTGCACAACCTTCTTCAAAATTAAAAAGCTATATCATCAACACAGCAACATTGAGTAGAGACTACGACATTGAAAGGGCCGCCCAGCTTGTAATTGGGAGTGGAAACCGCGCCGTGCCAGTAGTAGAAAATGGGGAGATTGTAGGCATTGTCAGCGAAACTGACCTTGTGTCTACAGCAGATTTTGGACATGCTATTGTGGATGAGGTCATGTCTGGCGCGATAGTGATAGAGGAGAACACCTCGCTTGCTGACGCAATCTCTAAAATGAGAAGATACAATATTTCACGGCTTCCAGTCATCAATACAAAAGGGATCCTTCGCGGGACATTAAGTATACTGGACATAGCTAAGATAATTGCGACCCCACGTGAGCGCACAAGCAAGTCTGCAGCAATCTCTGGGGGAACTGCGGGCGTCAAAGATGTCAAGGTAAAAGATATCACAAGAAGGGCCTTTTCAGTCGAGCGGGGCACCAAGCTCAATGTCGTGACAGACCACTTCAGACAGAATGAAGAGGCGGTTGTGGTTGGAAATGGAAGGCCGATGGGCATAGTCACGCCAAAGGACGCACTTGAGCTTATTTTGCCTAAGAAGAGCAACGAGCCTGTCATCCACATGGCACACTTTGAAGATGGGCAGGACAGAATAGAAATTCAAGAGCAGCTTGTACGCTTCTTGAAAAAGATTCAAGGTAAGCTTGGAGATGTGAGATCGATAGTCGTATATGCAGATAAGCACAAGACGCGCAAGTATTCACTCAGGACTCGGCTTATCACGTCAAATGGTGTGATAGATGCAAAGGGTGTGGGGTATGATCCACTCAGTGCATCAAAGGAGCTCGTGGCACGGCTTGAGCGCAGGATCAAGTCAGAGCATAGCCAGAGAGTAAAGGACCGACAGCACCGCGAATCCCCAAGAAAAATGTGATAATAAGAACACTATAATAGCGCGGATGAGGAGATTCGAACTCCTGATCGCCCGAGGGCGAATCGGCTTACCGGCGCTTATGTCTCAAGGCCGACGCATTATTATGTTCCATAGAAAGAAGACCACTCTGCCACATCCGCGCTAACAGTTTCTTTTAAGCTCTTACTATTATATGTTAATTATAGATAGAACAGTCCTTTTTTCTACTCTGTGTATTTTCTCGAATAATAGTTCAGTAAATGAAGGATATGGAGACATATAGTCGTTCTTCTTTTTCATGCTAAAAAAATTCATACAAATATCTACAATAGAAACCCAGTACATTATAACCTGCGACCAATTTTTATACTTGAAATACAAAGAAAATATCAGTGCAAGAAAAGAAAGGCAGACAAAAACTGAAATCAATTTCTGTGCTTGTGCCATTTGAGAGAGTGCAGACTAGCCTTTCTGAAATCGGGTTTTTGCTAGACGATACTGTTACGATTGTTGCTGACGGCAAGTTCTGGACCAAGATGCGATACGTCAGGGACAACGAGACCATCAGTGTCTCAGAAGAGATCGGAGATGTCTACCCAAAGGATCCGATAATTACTATATGTGGCTCCAAGATGACAATATCAAAGGTAGTCAAGGGAATTGGCGGATAAAATTGCCACTTTATGAATGTAATGAGCACCAATTTGTAGAGAATATCCGGCGTCTCTTAGAATCAAAGGAAAAGTTCCTTGTGAATCGCAAAATGATGTTGCATGATGACGCTAAGTACGGTCCAGCCATCATGCCGGACTACGAGTTCAAGCGGTACGAAATGATATGCACAAGGAAATCGGTCAACTCGACAGTTTATGCCAAAGTGCCATTTATCGATACCTTCCACCATACCAGAATGTACGACGAGGGAGAGAACCTCCACTCTGCAAGCGCTCTGCTGTTTCCAAGGATGTCAGTTCCCTATTATAGAGTCGAATACTCCGTCAATGTATGGGGCGGAACATACTTTTTTGCATTTGACGCATTATTCAATCCAGAAGTAGTAATTGAGAAGAGAAGTGGGAAGAGGTTCGAGGGCGCTCTGATCCACGTGCTAAGGTACAATCCGCCAGAAGAGCGTGTGCTAGCGATCAACTTACCAAAAGAAGTGATGGTGTTTGATGTCAAGCAGATGGTGCGGGTAATAGACCACTCTTCAAACTTTTAGCATCCATTCAAAAAAGGCATGTAGCGAGCTTTTGGATGGCAGTGACTGGATGTTCTTGACATTAAATCCGAACAAGAGCATTCTTCCTACGAGTTTGTTTTCTAATGCTGGCGGCACTTGCTCCGTTTTAAGAGGCTGAAAGAGTTCAAAAAAGAAGTCTTGTTTGTAGTATGCGACATGTTGGGCAAAGCAATCCGATAATATTAGTGGATCGCCTACAGCTCGCCTCTCTACATCGGGCTGCCTGCCACCAGTATCGACAACTATTTGAAGTGACCTTTTTGTGTAGTTTTCACGGGTAAGTCGAGCATCCATTTTCTGGGACATGGAAGTATAGACACGGATATCACTTACCACTTGCTCGACAGTCCTTTTTGCTAAGTCGCTTGC
>DATMWK010000043.1:0-22095 GCA_035562555.1 Nitrososphaera sp.
GGCTGCAAGCAGTTCTTAGGCTTGGTTCATACAAATAATGCGCTGGAGTTTCGGCTTGATGTCTCATATAGTTGATTTATGTAGATTCTAGTTTGCTATCATGTACCTACAATCGTTAAGTTCTATATTATCTCATCGTGACATTAATGAATCCAGATAATAGAAGAAAAGATGAGAGCAACAGCAACAATAGAACATCCCAAGCAATAGCTGCTATGCCTATAGCAGGGATAGTAGTTGCAGCATCACTGCTTCTATCAGGACTATCCGTCGCTGGCAGCTACCATTTAGTCTTAGCGCAGCAGAACATGACGGGTGGAGGAAATGCTACTAGTACTGGTGCAGCGGGTGGAGGAACCCAATCAGAGGTAATGATGCATTTAGAAGAAGTACGCAAGGCATTACAGAATAACGACGTTCAGGGCGCGATGATGCACTTGGATCTCGCTATGAATCTATTAGGTGGCAGCGGCACCCAGGGCAATATGACATCTACTACCGGCTCCACTAGTAATACAGGCTAAAGCGAAGAGATTACATCACAAGGTCGCTAGGACTAGTTCAGGAATTGTTTGTAGGACTAGACAATAGGATCTAGATTACAACAAAGATAGGAGAGGTGTTTTCCAAGGCTATCTGCTCTCCTAATTTTTTGCTATATAATAAAGTCTGATTATATTCTGAGTCCTACTGCCGAAAAGATCCATAGTTTCAGAATCGTAAAAAGTGTAGACTGTATGAGATTCGATAACCTTTTGACCGGAGTTACAAGTATTCTCATGTAAACAAAACAGTAAGCCATGCTTGCACCTTTATCATGTTTGGCTTTCTTTTTTACCCTTTTGAGGAAACGGCATCATTCCAACTATAGTGTCAGGTCTATGTCTCTCCTATCCATATACACTATGCGTGAAATGCATAATAGTGATACATTCGAACCGGTAACAAAACCCGCCAGCTGGTCCCATTTGGGATCAGTTGGCGGGGATGCGATCAGGTGTGCCTCTAATGGTCTTAGGGGCACACCTACCCATTAAATTACACTTTTGATATCTTAAACTTTTAGAGACTTTTTATTTGTTTTGTACTTTGTCGTATAGTACTAGAAGGCGTTTAAGGAATAGGAATGTCTATAGAGGATTATCAAATAGATTTCTTAACACAGTTCATTTAGCAGTCTTGCCGCAATAGCTATAAAACATTGGGTTTTCCAAAATAACAACTAGAATTCCAACAATCATCATTACATAAAGGATACGATTCCCATGCGACACCCTTTTGGCTTTCATACTTCAAACCTTGTCGCTAAATGTTTGACGATTATTAGATATGCAAATCACTGTCATAAACTGACATAAACTGCGTGATGGATTTTCTAAGTTTCCTGCTTTTAATATCAGATAGCTTGATTTGGCACACAATAGTGCTTCGAAGCTAGATCTTGCACAACCTGCATACGTCTTACCTTATTTTGCGATTCAAAGTGACAAGGGGGTTTTCCTCTTTCTGCTTACTCTTTTATACTTGCGATTGTGATAATTACATAACATTACCACCCTGTTAGAACAACAAAATTGATGATATCAAGGCCAAGTGTCTTCAATAGTTTTTCCAAGATGCTCCTCATCTTACTGTATTTCGGCTAGCGCATAAGAGATTCAAAGTCACTTATGCAGTCCAGATCCAATTAAAAAGAGTGATATTTGCACTAAATTATTATGAATAGAGAGAAAAAATTCATTGAATATAAATAGCAGGTTTAAAAGGCCTTGCAGACTTTGCCCTTAGATTTGGGTCAAATTTTGTAGGGTCTTCTTCGGAGTAGACTATCACCTCTGCTTTATTGGTTTCGTCTGACAGTAATGACTGAGCATCTTGTATTGCGGTTACCTCATTAAACCCTGTCAGCTTGAGCCGCCGGTTCCTTGCCTCAAGAGGCGTCGACAGGATGTCTTCTATCATTTTTTGCACCATCTTAGGGTCACTCTTGGCTTTTGCAGTTTCCGGATTTGCAATCAGCTGCTTCATTATTTGGCCAAAACTGATCCTGCCTTCCAGTATGTTTGCAAGTATTGCATTGTACACTTGTACCTTCCAGGCAGCTGAAGCATAGATTACAACCTTACTAGGTGTTATCTTTGTGACCCTGATTATATTTTGGATATCTTCAAGCAGATTAGAGATGACATACTCAGATTCTTCTGCTAATATGTCTATCTTTTCTTGGTTTACGACGGGCCATCCTGCTGTGGTTATTGATTGTCTGTTGCCCATGAGCTCCCACACTTCCTCTGCTGTAAATGGAGCAAATGGCGCAAGCATTCTCACTTGAAGGTTGAGAAACTCAGTAAGCATACCAGTTAGATTTTCGCGTTTCCTAGCAGCAGCTCGTTTTAGATACCATTGCAGGTCTCGGTCAAGTGAATATAGAGTATAGTATATCGCTTCTCTTATCCTTAGCCTGTCCATTGATGCTGATGTCTCTGCTATCGTGCGGTGGAGTCGGCTGATAAGCCATTTATCCTCACGCATCAACAGGTCTTGTTGTTGTTGTTGTTGTTGCCGTTGCTGCTGATCATGATCGTGATCTTGCCCAGTCGTTTGATGGGGCATGCTCCTACACTTTTCAGCCATTTCAAAAATGCCAAGAAGTTTCGACCTAATTCCTCGAACAGTATCAAAGGAAAAGTCTGCGTCTTGAAGTATTTCAGCCGAGACCAACATTGCAAGCCTAATTGTGTCTGCTCCGTATTGTCTGATTGCAGCTCGAAGAGGGACGATATTGCCAAGCGACTTGCTCATCTTCTTGCCCTCCATTAGAACCGAGCCGTTGACCACTATCTGCCGTGGCCAGTTTTTCTCGTCAAAAATCGCTACATGGTTGAAGATAAAAAATGTGAGATGATTTGGAACTAGGTCGCGCCCCGAGTGACGAGAGTCTACAGGATAATAGTATGTGAATTCATTTCTTATCTGCTGTACCGTGCTTGTAGACAAGTTGCAGTCTTTGGCAACTTTCTCTGAGCTACCACGTCCAAGCAGGACATAGTCAAAGAATGCATCACTGATGTTGTCGTCGTTATCTTCACTTATAGCTTTGCTGTTGACATATTTTGCAATAACATAGTACGCCATGTAGATGACCGAATCCGATAAGCTCTCAATTATCCACTCCTTGTCCCAAGGCAATTTTGTTCCAAGACCTGATTTCCTTGCACAAGCCCGCTCGCGCAACCAGTCAATTACATAATCAAATTCTTGCCTGATGTCCTGAGGCAAGATGTCCATATTGTTTAAGCACCTGTGCGCGAGTTCCTTCCATTTTCTGTCACTATAGTTTAGGAACCATTGATCACTCAGCAATTTGACGACGCATTCAGCTCCGCACCTACACTTTACTGGCTTGTTAACAAGCTCATATGTTGTTTCTGCCCAACCTGACCGCAAGAGATCCTGCTTGATCTCGTTCTTTGCTACAACAACTGGCATACCCGCAAACCTGCCGGTATTTTGCATCATTGTGCCTTTGTAGAATTCATGAGAGTATAGATTGCTTGTCGCTTTCTCAAGTCGCTTATCGTCATCATTTTTTTTGTTCTGGCTAAAATCGCTGGCCTGCTCGATTGCCTCAGCAGCTGGGATCTCACTAACATACTCTTCAGATTGGATTATTTTGATAGGCCGAATATTGTAATTATCAACTGAAATATGAAATCTCTGCTGAAGTTTTTCGTCTGATTTTAGAGCTTCAAGGGCTTGGTAGTCATATGGTGCATGTGCTGGCACTGACATTACAATTCCGGTGCCGTTATCGGCTTCAACAAAGTTCGCAGGATATATCGGAACAGAAGTGCCATTGAGAGGGTTGGTAGCATTCCATCCTACCATTTCGCTGCCCTTGACCGTCTTTATGATCTCTACCTTGTGATTAAGAAACTCTAACTTCCTTGCTGCTTCCTTGCTGGTTACCCATTTTTGGCCGTCAACTTGAGCCTGCACATACTCAAGCTCGGGGTTGACCCATATGTTAGTCACTCCAAAGAGTGTCTCTGGCCTGAGCGTTGCAGCTGGCAGGATAATAAGATCGCCATCGTCACTATCACCGCCGCCGCCACCACTGAACTTAAACTTGATTACGATATACTCATTGAAATCTGGCTCTACGTCCCCTATTGTATCATGCTGGCTAACAGGGTTCTGGTCCCGTGGACACCATCCAACCGGGTGGGAACCCTGTACTATCAATCCCTTTTTCTGAAGAGTCCTAAATTGCCACGAGATGAACTTTGAATATACTCTATCAATCGTGGTAAATTCTCGTCTCCAGTCAATAGAGTAACCCATCTCCTTCATCCCTTTCTTGATCTCGTGGTGGAAGTAGCTTGCTATTTTGACTGGCTCAACAAATGTTGCTATGACGTCGTCTGATAGCTTGTAAACCATGTGAAAGGTTTCCATTAGCTCGGCGTCACCTGCGGCAACTCTTCGAGACATACCGAGGATCGGCGTGCCGGTGTAGTGGAATCCCATAGGAAAAAGTACATTGTAACCTCTCATTCTCATATAGCGAGCATGTGTATCTGCAAGTGTATAAGTCCGACCATGGCCAATATGTTGGGGCGAATTTGGATAAGGATAGGCTACTGTAACAAAGTATTTTTCCCTGCTGTTATCGGGGTCCGATTCAAAGATCCTTTGCTTCTCCCACCTCTCGATCCACTTTGTCTCTATCGAATTCCAGTCGATGCGGGCGCTCACGGTTACCTTGATACCTCTTCAGCTAAAAGTAGTGCTTCCTTTATCCTATCTTTTGATTTGCCTCCGCCCTGCCCAAAGCGATTGTCGCCACCACCTGAACCTCCTAGCTTGCTGGATACTTGCTTTGCAATTACACTGGCCTTGACCTTCTTGCATGCAGCTTCTCCAGCAAATACTATAACTCTAATGCCTTGACCCTTTGAAAGAAGCGCAAGATAAATTAAGTCTTTGTCAAACTCGATTGCCTTTTCTCCTATGGCAATATGGTAGTCGTCATCTAGCTCTTCGTCATATGTGGTATACAAGTGTATGCCTGAATCAAGCTTTTTAGCTTGCTCTGAAATGCTCTTAGCAACAGGCGCCGAGACGACCCTTAGCACAGCTCGTAGCTTTTTCTTTGCAGCTTCTGCATCTTGCATCGCCTTGTCAAAGGACTCAACAACTTTTTCTCTACTTGAGCCTAGAGTCTGTGCTATGGATCCAAGTTGGCTATCTAGGTGCTGCATATAGTTGACGGCTGCCTCTCCGGCGACAAACTCTAGCCTAACGACTCCATCTTGAATTCGCTCAGATTTAATTATCTTGACTAGCCCGATTTCGCCTGTGCTCTTTACGTGTGTTCCACCACAGGCTTCAATATCCCATCCATTGATATTGACTATTCTGACGTTGCTTGTAGGAACGACGCCACCTTGATAGATGCGAAATGAGAACTGCTGCTCGGCATCTCCACGATCATAGGTCTTGATTATGACTGGATGATTTTCTCGGATTACGCAGTTTGCCATGTGTTCGATCTTTTTCGCTTCTTCTCTTGTAAGTGCGGAATGATGCGTGATATCAAGCCTGCCATAACCTTCTTCTTTGAATGCAGAGTTCTGCCAGACCCACGAACCAAGTGCATTTCTAGAAGCAGAATTGAGGACATGAGTTGCTGTATGGTGCTTGGTAATAAGATCACGCCGCTTAGCATTTACTGTTCCATGTACCGTTTGCTCCTTTGCAGGTAACTTGCCTCCTCCTCCTCCTCTTTCAATCTTGTGCACGACCACATCAGCCTGCTTTGTAACTTCTACAACCTTGATATCTTCAATTTGCCCAGTATCTGGCTCTTGTCCTCCGCCTCTTGGGTAAAAGGCAGTCTGGTCCAAAATGATATACTTGTCTTCGACTACCTTGAGCACCTTTGCATGAAAGTGGCGGATTGATTCGTCTTGATAGTAGAGTAACTTTGTAGGTGGAAGATCTTCTAACCCCGGTATTGGTTTTGAAGCCTGGCTTGATATCTGACTTATATGCAATTCTGCAAGCTTTGTATAAAATGTTGAAGGCACATTTTGTATAATTCCTTGCTCCATCAAAAAGTCTGGAGTCACGCCATCTGACTCATAGAGTCTAATAAGGTCATCAACATTGAGCTCCTTTGACTTTTTGCTAGATTTAAGTGACATTGCCACAGAGTTCATGCGCTCCCGTGAACTCGAGTATCTCCTTGCTTCTAGCTGCAGAATCGTCTTGACATCTTCTCGATGATCTTCAAGTTCTGGATACATCCTCCTAAGATAGTCGATATGCAATTCGGCTATATCTTCAACTTTGACGATGTTTTTCCAGCCAAGCCTTTCGAGTATTGAAAGTGCCCTCCTAAGGATCACCCTTAGATTGTAACCTCCGCCTACGTTTGAAGGAAGCGCCCCATCTGAAATAGCAAATACAAGGGTCCTTATGTGATCGGAGATTGTGTATATCGCCTCATATGGGGCAACAAAAGCACTCAGTCGTTCCTCAGAAATTTTCATCTCCTTTGCGATTAGCAACTTCAAATCTTGGATATTATTACTGCTGCTACTAGTAGTGCCGCCATTAGTCCTATCATCAAGCTTTAATGAGATCGATTCAAAATACTTAGCCAGGACTTCGTAATCAGCGTCAGTTCCAGTTATGTCGATTAGCTTGCCAACTACAGGTCCGAAACAGCAGTCGTAGCTTGTAGGTGTTCCCATCGTTATCCATGAAAAGCGCTCAAGCCCTGCACCCATGTCTATTATCTTATTTGGCATGACATGGTAGTCATTCTCATTTCCTTCAAATTCAGTAAATACTGCGTTACCAAGCTCAAGGCCACGTGCGAAATATTCCAATGAGTATCCAAAGGCTCCAGCACCCATCCATACATCTTCGACAAAGGTTATATCTTCTGCTTTGATGCCAAGTCCCTTTGTCAGCAAATCAAAGTCAAGATCTATGCATTTGTCTTTCCAGTATCCACCTGGGGCATCTGCATTACATGTCTGGCCTATCATGCAAAAGCCAGTATAGTGCCTACCACTCAGTCCCACATTTTCAATATCATTGAATCTGAGGCACATCTGTGGAACTACAAGTGGGTTTGCAGGTAATTCAAAAACTACTTGATTGCCGACGACTCGCTGAAAGTCAACGATTGACGCTATTGTGAAATATAGGTCTTCTCGCCAGCGGCACACAACAGGGTAGCGCCTTACTATCTCATGGTCATTTGCGTGGAAGAACTTCTCAGTCTCCTTCCATGCGTTGACATAGTCTAGACGTTTGTTTGTCGGTGGCTTTCCAATAAAACCGTAATTTTCATGATCTGGACAGAAATCCCTTGCAATATCAAGCGTCCAGAAAAATTTTTCGCACTTGGAGCACTTTTTTCGCATAAAGCCCATCTTGTCAAAGAGTGATACTTTATAGTACCTATCAGGATTAGATGAAAATAGAGCGGCCAGTTCCTTCTTTCCCAATGGCTGTTATCTTGTGTTAGACATCAAAATATGCACGTATTAATGCTTTCGTTGGAAAAGAAACAAAGAAGCAAAGGTAGAAAGAAAGAAAGAAAGACAGAAGAAATGGGACAGAGAGAGCGCTTACGAGGACTTGAGTGAGTTTTCGATGAACTTTAGGTATGTCTCTTTTGGTGCTGCACCTATAGTTCTCGCTATTTCCTTGCCGCCTTTGAACAACAAAAGCGAAGGAATCGATTGTACATTGTATCTCATTGCAATTTCCTGATTCTCATCAACATTTAGCTTGGTCACCTTAACCTTACCTGCCATAATTTTGGCAACCTGCTCCACTGCAGGTCCTACCATCCTACATGGACCGCACCATTCTGCCCAAAAGTCTACGAGCACAGGTACATCTGCCTTAAGTACTTCAGTATCCCATCGTTGAGTAGTCGCATGGGTGACTACATTATTATTGTTGTTGTCTATTCTGCTTTCCATGCTTTCAAGTAGGAATTGAAGGTATTTTAATCCTATTGACTATTTTATCAAAACCTAGCTCCCGTGCCAAATGTGACAAATTCTGCTATTAGCTTGATTACAAAAGCAATACCTCCTACTGCTATGAGGCCAAGTATTACAAGACGTAGGTGTTGCAAATAATCGTCCTTACTGGTCTTTTTTGCCAGCCTGAGCGTCTGAACCATTTCTGTAACCCTTCGCTGTATAAGCGACAATCCATATCCTAAACTGTCGATGCGTTATATAAAATATCTGTTAGTACCTTGAAAGTGAGGGATGGACAGTATATAGCGGTTCCTTATCAGTCCTCTGCATCTCTACGAATGTCTCAGTGTTTTGTATGCCTTCTATCTTGCCTAAGCGTGTGATGACTACGTTATGTAGTTCCTCTAGCGTGTGGGCACTTATGTTCACTATCATGTCGAACCTGCCTGTAACTTCAGAGAGCGATCTAATTTCTGGAATTTTCATAAGTTCTGCATGAATGGGATCTTTCAACTTAGGATCGCGGTTTATCCCAACTGTTGCCTTGACATTAATTCCCAGCATGCTTTCATTAACAATTACAGTGAAATTTTTAATCAAACTGCGTTTTGCTAGGCGCTTTATCCTACTGTAAAGAACAGAAGCATTAACATTAAGCTTCTTGCTTAACCTTGGAACCGAAATGCTTGCATCTTTGGTCAGTTCGGATAATATCCTCATATCAAGCTCGTCAAATCTCTGCATATGATTGTCTATCGTTAATGGACAGCGTTAATAAATGTAATTCTAACGGATTATGCTGCCAAAACTCAATTCCTTGGTTCTCAATATATCGGATCATGAAAAACTTATGATGCACTGGGCTATTATCGCATGAACACTGGGGTCGAGATAACATTATATAATTTGGAAGCTGGGGTTCTAATGGATGTTTAGAGGCAGGGGAGGGATTAAGCCTGGCCAATATGTTTTTGTAGTGCAAAAAGATGGCAACTACAGCAAAATAATCATTGGTCGTGTCAGGTCTGTGAATGGCAGCAAAATCCATGTTGCTGGGACCTATGTGCGACCATTGGGTTTAATAGAGCGTATAGAATCTGGCAGAGCAATTGGGCGACCAAGCGAGGTACTCAGCAATCCAGATCCAAACAACTGCATCTTTATGCTGATAGACAGAGTTGAAACCGGCAGGTTTGATGAAGAGGTCGACCAATCTATGTCTAAGGTCATATGGATAAATGAAAGCAGATATCTTGTGCTTGATGGCTGGATAAAGGAGAATTTACCAGACATATTTGCTGCAGCCCTTTCGGCGGGCACAGAAGAGTCTAGGGCTCAGGCACGCCAGACACTAATTGAAAAGATGAATTCAATTTATGAACGAGACTTAAAAGACCATGTCTATGCTGTGGCAAGAAGTGCAAAGATACTGTAAGCAAGATAGGCTCCCTGGGGAAGTGTCGTTAACTGGTCGGCTGTCATGTATATTAGCCGACTGTCTGTTGCAAGAAGATAAAAACATCTTTGGTCTGCTTAATCCTATTGGACCAGGGAGACTTTTGTCCTTATTCTTATTAAGAATTATTATTGTTATCCTCTTTAAAATATGGTCATCATTATTTTCGCATGGTTTACAGAGGGCTCATGCTCAGCAATTCCAGCAAAAAGTTCTTCGGTGATAGCAAGACATAAGTTTGAGCTAGATGTGATATTTCATGCATGTCATTTTTCGGCCCTCCAACCGGTCCCAGTTATGATAAGAAAAAGTATGAGCACCTAACGCTTGCTATCCGACAGACGGTGCTTGAGCGCGCCCACAACCGGTGCCAGAAGTGCAGCGTAAAATTCAGTCCCCGAATGCCACCGCACTTTGAGCACATTAATGGCTCTCTAAAGGACAATAGGCCAGTCAACCTACGCGCTCTCTGCTCTGAATGTTTCAAGTTAGTAGAGAATAAGGAAAAGAGCAGAAAGGGGATATTTGGCAAGATGCGCAATATAATAGGCTAGCAGAATACTCTAAATATATCGTCTGATTGACTTTAGCATGATGGGTATCATTGTTATGCAACTCATCTGCGATACCTGCGGGAGGGTTCTACTGGAAAAGCACGGTGTGAGCGAAGAAAGGTTTCCTATAACAAACGAGGAGGCTCAGCTGCTAGACAATGAGCATAGAGGGCATGAGTGCCATATCGAGCCAGTCGAAAAGGAACAGTAAATTACAGGTTGATTTCTCAGCATTTGGTCTAAAAGTCAACCATTGAGCTTGTGAAGGTATAACAAGCCAAATACTAAGAAATAAAATGATTAATGCGGTGGGGGGGCGTTGTTGAGTATAGCAGAATCAATCTTGCGCCTTTTTGGGCAATACAATTGAAGCAAGAGTATATGATTTATTTCATACCTTTCCTTTATTATAGGAGTGTCAAGCTTATGGAGACAGTGAGCAGCAAGCCTATCTCTTGGTTCGGAGACTTTATCGGTGTGGGCTACCGCTATCATGACATCTATATGAATGTCATTCCACTCTTTGAGGATAAGATGCCTGCCTACCGGTTGTGGAAAAAGACAGTTAATTGGTGGCCAGATGATAAAATAAAGCTTAGGTTTGTCGAACAGGGTGACAGTTACTGGCTCATAATTTATGGCGGCTCTACTTACAAAGGCGACAATACTGGCTTTGTGAAGAAGGTGAAAGCCTCTGACAATTACACGCGGTTTAAGACAGGATACGAAAAAAAAGCAATTTTGCGTTTTGGTATATACAAAGAAAGTCCAAAGAAAAAGGACGATGATGGCGACGGCGGCGGCGGCAGCAGCAGCAGCAGGAAGTATGACCTTGAAATTTTAAAGAAATCAAAATCGGTTTATGATATTGCATTTTTGAAGTATGAGGAGCTTTCCCCGGAAAGCATTGAATGGCAATGCATAGAGGAAAACAAATGAAAAAAAAGTTCAGCTGTGTGCAAGGGTGCTCTGACTGCTGCATCTACAGAGAATACTATCCCTCTGTTAAGTACGGCAAGATTGGAGTACTTGTACTGCCTGAGGAGAAAGCCGCAATAGAGCGCCTTGCAAAGAGTATGGGCATCAAAGTCAAGATAATACCCCGGATTGCAGTTGGTAAAAATTCGCCAGATAAAATAATTGCCTACCAGATGATGGGCAAGAATGAGGATGGTAACCTCTGCCCATTCCTTGATGTTGAAAGTAAGGAAAGGTCTACTCATGGTGGATTTAAATGCAAAATATATTCACACAGACCTCTTGCATGCAGGGCATACCCGCTCATTGATATCTCAAATAAAAAAGCTAAATTTGATCCGCATTGCCAGTTTTGTAAGAAATTCTCGACTACGGAGGCCAGAGGCGAAGGCTTACAGCGAGAGATGGAAGCGCTTGCGAAGATCAGAGCTCGTGTAACAGCAGGTGATGATGACGATGACAATAATGATGCTTCTATCTGGCGCTATGCAACTGCCACCGGCACATCAGATAACTTGCTATCGGAAGGCTGGTTTGTCGAATCCTAGTAGCCGTACCTTTGGTATAGCACCTGCTCATTCTTTTTTACGAGTATGATCCGGTTTTGCGGTATCAATGTAAAATTTTCCGATAGTTTGAGAAATTCTTGCAGTGGAATTTCTACAATATTTTCAAAGTCGCGATAGCTAACAGAATAAAGCGCTGCGTCATCAGCGTACAATGCCTTACTGAAAATTTCTTCCAGCCTCCCTTTTCGCGTCATGAAATATGGATATTCATGCACATATTATATATTATGTTGAGCCAATCGAGATATGCCACGAAAATCTTCTTCTTCCACCATCAGACGTAGGAGGACAACAAGAAGGGGAAAACGCACCATTCGCGGACGAAGTAATAATATCCGCACAACTAGGACCAGACAGAGTATCAGCAGTACCCCTAGTAGGCGAGGAAGCAGCAGCAACAGCTTGGCCCTATCTGCAAGGACAAGAAAGGCAATAGACACACTACCGTCTCACGCGCAGAAAATCTACAGTAAGGCTCATAAGAATGCCCTCAAACAATATGAAAACCCTTCAAAGAGACGAGGAGGTAAGCGTCAAAGTAAAGAACAGATTGCTCACAAGGTCGCGTGGTCTGCTGTAAAAAAGGAATACAAGAAAAAAGGTGACAAGTGGGTGCCAAAAAAAGACTAGAAGTCGTCTGGCTTGTAGTTTATTAGTCCGCCGGCCTCGACGATTTTTGCTATGAGCTCAGGAAATGGCTTCATCAAGTAGTGCTCATTTTTTGTGATATTGGTTATCTTATTTTTCGCTATGTCTATTTCTAATTCATCTCCGTCAGATATTTTCTTGACTGTTGATTTGTCGATCTCTATTGGGAGTAGATATCCTCCATCCACAGCGTTTCTGTAGAATATTCTTGCAAAGCTTTGAGCTAGGATTGCCTTAATCCCTGCCTGAGAAAGGGCTATCGGCGCATGCTCCCTACTGGAGCCACATCCAAAGTTGTTGCCTGCTACAAGAAAATCCCCCTGCGATACTTTCTCAGGAAAGTTTGGGTCAATTCCCTCCATTGCATGTTTTGCAAGTTCTTTGTGATCGTGTATCTTCAGATAAGGGCCAGGAATAATCACATCTGTATCGATATTGTCGTTGTCGTATTTGTGAACTCTGCCTCTTATGCTCCTGCCGTCGCTCCCATTGTTCAATTTCTTATATCCCTTGGATCTGTTATTCTCCCCGTGACTGCTGAAGCAGCAACAACTATTGGGGATGCAAGATACGTCTTTGACTCGACATGTCCCATTCTACCTGGGAAATTTCGGTTAGTGGTGCTAATGCACACCTCATCCTTACCAAGCACTCCCATATGCGCTCCACAGCAGGCGCCGCAAGTAGGGGGGCCTACAAGCGCGCCGGCTTCCATAAAGATGTTGATTAGTCCCTCTTTTAGTGCCTTCATATAGATTGACTGTGCCGCAGGGAGCACCTCTGTTCTTATCTTGACCCTTTTGTCCTTCAGGATTTGTGCTGCTGCACGAAGGTCTTCAAGCTTGGCTCCAGTACATGAGCCAATGTATGCCTTATCAAGCTCAGTTCCCTGCAATTCTCTGGCAGCAGAGATATTCTCCGGAGAGAACGGCTTGGCAACGATAGGTTCAAGCTTTTCTACATCATATGTGAATACTTCAGAATAGTAGGCGTCTGGATCACTGTGCATAGGAGAATAATTTGCGTCTGTTCTTTCGTGCAAATACACATAAGTTATATCATCTGGCTCAATGATCCCGTTCTTTGCCCCTGCTTCTGTAGTCATATTGGTAAGCGTTAGACGCTCTTCCATAGGCAGGTCCTTGATTACGCTCCCGGTAAACTGCATGGCCTCGTAGTTGGCACCATCTGTTCCAATGTCGCCAATTATTTTTAATATTATATCCTTTGCCATGATATGGTCTGGTTTAATGCCCTCGATTTTGAAGAGCATTGTCTCTGGCACCTTGAACCAGATCCGGCCATTCATAAGTACATATGCGATATCTGTGTGTCCCAAGCCTGCAGCAAATGCACCTATGGCGCCAGTGGTGTTGGTATGTGAATCACCTCCAACATATACTTCGCCAGGAAGCACCATAGCTTCTTCGTGTGACAGTGTATGGCAGATCCCATACTGACCAAGGCCGTACTTGAAATGTTTCTTAATGCCATACTGTTTAGTAAAATTGGAAAGATTGGTGATGTTCTCTGCAGAGATTCTGTCAGCCGAAGGAACAAAATGATCCTCTGCGACCCATACCCTGTCAGGATCCCAAATTTGATCAAGCTTTAACCCTCTCTTCTTTTCCCATTCGCTAAATACCTTAATCACACCTGGACCGGAAACATCATGTAACATAACCCTGTCCACGTTGGCAAACATAACGTCTCCAGGTGACAACTTTTGCTTGCCTGAGGCCCGCGCAAGTATCTTCTCTGTAATTGTCATTCCTACCAAAACAATTCACGCAATGTATGTGAGATTTTGCCCATATGGTGAATTAAAACCTTTGGAGAATGAAAACATAAAGCACAAAAAGTAGAGTGGTCTTGTACTGACGTACTGCTTGGTCGTCGTCGAAATCCAGCCAATATATATCAAAACTCAGAGAGGTAGATTTGACTTGTTTGAGAGCCTGCAAGTATTTGAATATAAGTACAATGACGTTATAGTCATCTCAAGCAAGTTTGTGTCAATGAGTGAAGGCTCTATAATCAAACTGAGCAAAGTAAAGGTAAGGAAAAAGGCAAAAGAGCTAGCGACTAAAAATCACATGGATGCGAAGCTTGCTGAGCTTGTACTGAGAGAGTCTGAATACGTAATGAAAGGGGTGCCAGGTTTTTTGCTTGCTATTCGAGATGGCATGATAGCGCCAAATGCTGGCATCGACAAATCAAATGTTCCAAGAGGCTATGCCATACTCTATCCACGTGATCCTTTTGAGATAGCAGAGAAGTTGAAACTCAAGTTTCTTGCCGAACTTGGCAAAAGAGTGGGTATCGTGATAGCAGATAGTCGACTTATTCCAACTCGAATAGGCACAACGGGAGTTGCAATAGCAAGTGCCGGCTTTGAGCCAGTCGAGGACCAGCGGGGTAGGCGCGACTTGTTTGGCAATGTCTTAAGAGTAACGTTTAAGGGAGTTGCAGACGCACTAGCCACAATGGGTGTGGCAGTTATGGGAGAGAGCGACGAATCTACGCCTGCTGCAGTAGTAAGGGGGGCAAATGTGATCTGGTCAGATAAAAAGTTTTCATGGAAAGACATGGCTATTGAGCCCTTTCAGGACATCTACCTGCGCGGGAATTTAGAACTAATATCAGAGAAATGATATTTAACAGACCTGCATAGAGTTTTAATATGCCTTAACTTTTAATCATAATTACACAACCTAAATGTCCGAATTTCTTACAAGCTATCCAAAGACAATTAGTGCCATCAAGGGCTTGCAGGATTTTATTCGCAAAGAAGAAATCGAGCTTAACCATCTATGCCTTATGGTCAAGATAAAGCGAGACGAAATCATCACTGCATTAATCTCAGAGGGTTTTAAGCGTGTCAACCTAGAGAATAGAAAGCCGACTCAAATAGGGCATGGATTTTCAAAAAAGCTGATCACACCATGGGAGATTCATGTACGGTTGCTTGAAATGCAGCAGGGTCTTATCGCAATACAAGCAGAAGTAGAAATATCTCGGAAGTATATACAACACATTCGCTCGGTAAGGGCCCCAGTCATTTATGAAATAGAGTCGATCCTAAAAAAACACAAAATTGAATACCAGATCTGGCATGCCAAGATGAGTCAGTACATTACAAGTGTCATTGATAACCACCAAATAACGCTTAGCGCTCCTAGGCTTCCTCCTATCCCCTGGAAGCATATGGTCGGTTCTGTGCTAACACTTTTGTTCATCTATCTTGCAAAATTTCTCGGAATAATCCCCTAAATGCTTTTTTATTTCTGCAGCCTAAATCTGCTCAAATGCCAGAGACTGCTATCCTATACCATTATGGCATATCGCCTTGGGAAATTGAAATCATTTATGATACCCTAAATCGGTCATTTGGGGTTGAAGAAAAGCAACTTACCCCAGACGATCCACAGTATGTCAGCATGGTTGAAATTAGATTTCCTGTCCCGTATAATGAGACATTCTTCCAACAGGAATTCACCATGGATAGCTGGTTCAAGATAAAAGGCGTCATAAAAGATATTAAAAAAAGGCGCGGTAGAAAGGGCATCAAAGTATTCATCATATTTGCGGGCTTTGGTAATAATAATAATAATAATGATAATAATAATAAAAAAATTAGTATTGTTTTTCCGCTGCAAAGCAGAGGCGACAGGCATTTTGAAATGGGCATCGAAAAGATAGAGTATCTAGTTGACATTGTGCCAGTTCAATTGCAACTGATACCGCAAGGCGTAGAAGAAATATGGTACATGTACGATGAGGCCAGCTACAAATGGAGTCCTTCTGTTGCTAAGACGAGCACCATCAACTATCTATTCAGGAACAATGAATGGAGAACAAAATGATAAGAACAATTAAAATAATTAACTAATTACAATAAAATGACTGGTTAATTTATTCGCATATTGCTCCCTTATTATCATTATCATTATTATTATTTGAGTTGATTTATAACAGATGAGTCATGGATAGTCTTGCTCAACTCTTTGTACTTTTTATCGATAAACGTAAGCGACTCAGCTAGTCTTTTTGACTTGCCCATCTTGAACCTTATCAGCTCACGGTGCCGCCAAAAATGCTTTCCATCTGAAACTGATAGGGTGGTAAAATAATCTAGACCTTTGAGGTTGTCTGGCAGCTTGACATCAAAGGGCAGCAAATATTCTACTGTGAACCACTCATCGCCATCAGGATAATCGATGCCGGTTGAAATATCAAAGTAAAGATGCAAAATGTCTTCTACAGTCAAGCCATCATCTAAAATTAAGGGATGCTTGACACTTGATTTGTGGTAGTCCATCTTTAGCAGCTCAGGCTCAAAATAGGCCCTGATTATGGCTCGGCGAAAGATTTCGTTTACCTCTTTAAGGTTCAAAGATACTATATACCGGCTCATGGATATTATATAATCTTTGTAAGACAATGTCAAATTTTGCAAGGCTGATTCTCTGTTAACGTCGAAGTTGTAGATTGAATGTAGAAATTGTAAGAGGAGATGGGGGGAACAGGTGGAAGAAGAAATAATAGCTCTCTCAGAGATCTAAGTCAACATCAGCTAATGGAACAATTAGACCGTAAGAGCTGCTTTGTTAATGCAGAGACGTGTTATTCGCAAGGAGTCGCAGGTCGAAAAATAAGAATTAGCAGTTTGATAAAAAATGATGAAATAAAGATCTAAGGGAACCATAAAATCAAAAATAATACCTCTTATTAACTTCAAAAGAGAAGAAAGATAAATACAGTAACAGTTTTCAATGAAAAAAGAAGAAAAGAAAAAGATGAAGAAAACATCGGGAAAGTAAAGCTACTATATGATGTTTTTAGGCGCCGTGACATTTCTTCTCTGTTGGATATGTTCACCGATGACGCAATTTTTGAGTGGGCCTGCACCAGCAGGTGTGCTCTCATGGGGGCTGTTCATATAGCTCGTAGAGGAGCTGCAGCGTTCTTGACGGCCGTTGGCAAGTCACATGAAGCCCATCAATTTGAGCTAAAAGATTTTGTAGCCCAAGCCAACAAGGTTACAGTGCTTGGATACCAAAAGGGGCAAGCCGAGCCTATAGGATGACCGTATGAAATTGAGTTTGTACATTTATGGTCTGTACGTGACGGAAAATTTACAGAATTTCGGGTAATAAAAGATACGGCTGCGTTAGTAGTAGCCCTCAGGCCATAGGCAGCTTCTTCTCCCGTACAGCCCTTTTTTAATTTTGAATGCAGCATGAACATGATAGTGTATGTCTCTCTCTCCATCTATCTCTCTCTCTCCATCTATCTCTCTCTCTCCATCTCTCTATATGCTCTCTTTCAATTGAACCTCTCTGTACAACCAATTATCCAAGAGCTAGAAAATGACTACTGGTTTCTTAGTGGAAGTGTGAACCTAAAGGTAGCTCCTTTTTCCTCATTATTTTTCTCAGCCCATATCCTACCTCCATGAGCCTGTATTATACCCTTGGATAAAAATAATCCCAATCCTGTACCATTGTCACTTTTTGATGCAAATTTGGTAAATAGCCTTGGCAGAATCTCCTTGTCAATTCCTTTACCTGTATCTTTTATGCTTACTATAGCTTCACTTTTAGTGGCAGTCTTTTCTGCTGTCACCGTAATTGTGCCTCCTGAGTCAGTGAATTTGATTGCATTACCTATTAGATTTGATAGAACCTCAAATAATCTTGACTTATCTCCTCTAACAAATAGTGGAGTGCTTTCTCTCTGGTCAAAGGTAATTTTCAACTCCTTTCCTTGTGGAATAGCACTTAATTCATCATTAACTACAATTCTTATCTTTTCGTTAAGGTCAATCAGTTCTAAGTTTAACTTCAGCGCGTTACTTTCAATTCTGGATACATCCAAAATATCTGAAGTTAATCGCTCTAGCCTTTTAGCATTCCGCGCTATCATCTCGATCTCTTCCTTTGTCACTGCAATTTCTTTTTTCTTGTTCTTCGTACTGCCTGCTCCTCCTCCTTCTTGTTCTCCTCCTCCTCCTTGTTGTTGTTGTTGTTGTTGTTGCTGCGGATCTTCTTCTTCGAATTGAGACATAAGAATATCTATCATGCCAAGCAATGGTTGCACCGGGGTACGTAGTTCATGAGCTGCCATGTTAACAAACTCTTTCTCCATCTTCTCTTGAAGTTCAAGACGCCTGTAAATTTCAACCTGATTCCAAAGTGAATTGAAAAATGAGCGCAACATGTTAGCACTTCGCTTGCTATTGGAGTATAGAGCAATACCTATTGCTTCTGAAAAAGTCTCTGATGCAGGATTTACCAGTTCTGCACTAATAAAGCGTGAGGAATCAATTATCATGATTCCAGATTGACTTTCATTTCCTTTAACAAATTTTATCTGAGATTCTACTCTTAAGCGTTCAATAATTTCAGAGTTAGCGTCGGTAACCGGGCATATAAGTCTGACATTTACTCCCTGTAGAGATGCATTCTGCAAAGCATCTAATACTCCCAATTTTTTCATTCTTATAAGTGCTTTATCATTTGGTAAAAGGAATAGGACTTCTTCTTTTGCTAATTTTGATAATGACAGCAAAAGTTCGGCGGTTTTAGTTTTTTCATTTATGACTTCAAAAAAGTCTGGTTCAACTCCTTTCTCTATTTCGAGAATCCTATCAGCTGCGTTGACACCTTGTGACCAAAGTTCCTCAAATAGAGAATTAAATTGCTTAATGTAGGGCAATTCATTGCTAATAAGAACAGTTGGATTCATTGAGTCAGCCACTGTATTAGATACTGTGAAATTGAATTCCTTATTTGTGACGCTAAAGTTCAATGGAATGTATCTTATATGCTTAATCTCCATGCCTAATGCCAAATATTTCTGAACTAGAGCAATATCTTCTCTATTTATTGTTCCAATCCATCTCACGCCTTTATGCTCACCATTTTGCGATCTTTTTAAAATTTTCTTTATCGAGTCTGAGGCAATTGTGTCAATCATTTTCAAGTAGTTAAGGTGTGAGCACACAGCTAACTGCTTAGAAGTTTCTATAACATGTCTCGCTCTTGAAATGACCTGCTCTGGAGAATCAATTATCTTTGTAATATGCAGTCCTTCGCCTTCTTCTATTTCCCTTATTCTTTGGTCTGCATGGACAGCCTTTGCCCACAGGTTTTCAAAAAAATAACGCTGTTGCTCCAAAATTGGCTTGGCGTTGCTATAAATTGTCTGCCTTATTGGCTTTGCACCTTCAAGCGTTGCTATGGCGACATATTCCGTTTCACTAACTGCCATATTTCCCTTGACGGTATCCATATGTCTAACCTCTGCATAATTCATCAACTCTTTGACATATTGCAGATTCTCAGAAGTAATTTCCGTAATGAACCTGATTATTACTCCTCTCATCTTGAAGTCCTTATATCCGTCCTTTACGGGTGCAACACCCATCGAAAAAGCTGGAGAGTTTGAGTCGGCGCAAACCAATGCCTCCTTTTGTACATTAGACATTGCCTGCAAAAGAATTTTCATTGCAGTTTCTTCGCCATAAAATACATCTGTTTTTTCATTATCTGCACTGGAAGTAACTGTCAAGTAGCATATACCGCTTGCACACTGCAGCTATAAAACGGGATGGACGAATGTTATTTAAGATGCTTCCTGAGCTACTAGGAGCTCATGAATCTAACATAGAAGGTCACTCTTATTTCTCCAATAGGCTAAGAGTTAAGTCTCATTGCACCAGAGATCCTATCCGTAATTTGGGGACTGACCGCGTCTCCACTTGATATGAATCAGGAAAAGAAAGGGAGCATCCGCATATCCGTTGAAGCTAGGCAGTAGCAAAAAGTTCGAATTCAGTTTTCATTTGCGCTTAGCCTTGTCGTATTCTTCTTCCTGCTCCTCCTCCTACCGCCTCCACTTGTTGATGTTTTTGCTTCTTTTTTATTAGTTAGATAACCGAAGGCAGATAGATAGCCTGTTATTGATTCTTAAGAGATACGTCAATTGTGCATAATTTACATACTTTTGTCCATTAACTTAAACAGAACTGATGGCTCGCGCTACCAGTAAAGTATAAATCAAAACAAGCGATTCTACAACTGCCATAACGATGATGACAGATCAATTTGCTTTTTTAGGAGATAATAAACGCAAGGCAGCAATTGCTGCCACCATAAGCTTGGGTGTTCTCTTATTGTTGCCAGCAAGCCTTGGATACGGGGGAACAATCATACAAGAAGCCTTTGGACAATTTGATCTCCCCACTCTAGAGGATGGGCAGGAAGGTGGAGTAGGAGGGGGGGAAGTACAAGCTACTTTACCATCTACCACATCGACCTTTCTACTGCGTGGAATTATAGGAAGCAGTCTCCCTTCACAGGGTGGAGATATTCCTACGGAGAATAGTAGTAGTAGTTACTTTGTGGCTGGGCGATGGAGAATATTTGTAGACGAAGGGCTTGTTAATCGATTCGTAACCGAAATGAATTTAGCAGCAATCAATGGAACAGCATTCCACAATATTACCATTGAAGACACTGCTCCTCATCGGTTCAAACTGACAGAGAGTGGTGGAAATGCAACGTCAACTACTACTGCAACTGGATCCATTCCTCCTGTTAGCTCTAATTTAATGGCTCGCATCTCTATCGATGGCAACACGCCCGTCATAGATAATGTTCCAATGACAGTATCAATTAGGGGTCAAGTTCTTGCCATAGAAGGTATTGATATTGATGAAACAAGGATAACAGATACAGGACAACGAGACATCCTAAATATACTTGATGGACAATCAATCTATGGAGTTGTACCATGATAGATGCAGCTGGAAGAATCACTGAAGAGCAGAATATGAAAAACTATATGAATATGATTTCCAAGGAACTTCAGAGTAAATGATAATGAAACAATATCATTGTTAACTACTTGATAGAACATCACTTTGGATAGTACTGAATCTTTAAAAGTTGTCCTAATTGGCTAGCTGACTTTGTAATACACCTGTACCTTTTAAAAAGACTTTGGCTCTGTCTCTTAATCACTAAATCTGTTTTATGCAATTAGTTATTTCGATGTAGTATTTCTTGACGATGTAGATATGCAAAAGAGCGAACTGTGTTGTGTCTCTTGAAAAAAAGTAGTAGCGGTATAAGAAGAAAAAGAAGAATCCTGACATTAATCAAAAGAGAGCTTTATCACTAGACTTTCGGCCTACTATTTGAGCCAAGTCTGTAAACCCTCATGGCGTCGTAATTTTTTTTCCACGACACTTAACTTTCGTAGTTGAAACAAGACCTTTCTTTCTGTAAGATATCTTTCGAATCTATACAACAATCTCCCCCCACGCCCCAACCCAAGCCCCTCTTTCTCCTTGTATGCCTTGCTTCTTCCTTCTAGTAGTCACATCCTCTAGACCGACTCTATATGAGAAGAACAGTAACACTTCTGATTTAGGAGTTAGAGATGTACGACAACTAGCCTTATCTTGTAAAAATCTATCTTTGTGTCTACGCATTATGAAAAAAATGTCCTCACCATTATCGACTTCACAAGCGATCATGACAATGATAATGCTGATAACAACAGCAGTATCAGCAATCGCTGCTATTCTTTGGGCTTCTGATATTGCAGTAGCTAGCGCACAGGAGCAACAAGAACAAGGAGAAGAAGAAGAAGAACAGGAAGAGGAAGAACAAGGAGAAGAAGAACAGCAAGCAGAGTCAGACGACGGAGGTCTTACGGCCACACTAAATGGTGACAGTTTCAGAGGGGGAGATACAATTACTGTTAGTGGTTCTGTTGAAGAACGAGAACCAAGTTCCTTTGTGGGAATAGAGGTAATAGATCCTCAAAGCAAGGTAGTTGAGCGTGGAGTCTCTGCTGTAACT
>DATMWK010000044.1:0-6272 GCA_035562555.1 Nitrososphaera sp.
AACAGTGCAAAAGATATCTTCTTGACAAACGCTAAATGCAGGATCTACATGATTTAGTAGAAAGAAGTATATGATTTATCATACTATCAAGATAGACGCTAATGATAATCATCGATGATAATATGACGGTTAATAGGGTGACAGCTCAGTCAAATACCTTCTCTTCACAGGCTCAGTTTAACTCTGAATCTTCACTGCTGCCACCTAGCTATGGTATTCTCTCTTTAATTAATTCTTATCATCGAGAAAATGGACGAAGTTGCATGAAAAAATCAGTAAACAACAGAGTATATCTCGGTGTACCCGCTCTACGAGAATGGCCTATAGTCCTCTACAAGCTCTGATAGCGGGAAGCGCTTCTTGCCCACTATTTTTATGTCAACGCGGGGTTTTTTCTCCTTTCCAACTTCAATTATGTTATAACAATTTTCAAAGAATCCTCGAAATCTGATTGAAGATGTAGTGCCAGCATACGCTATCGCCAGCCGTCCAAGATTCCACATCCAAGGCCTGTGCTTGTGACCGCAAAGCACTAGGTCAACTCCTGATTGCAGAAATGTGCGAAGTGTATCACCAGCATCAAGAATGATGATCTTGTCAGTGCCAGTATCAGGTATCCCTATTAAATGATGGTGCATCGCTACTATTTTGGGCTTGGTCTCTGGATATTTGCTCAGTGTCTTTTCCGTCCAGAGGTTCTGACGGTAGCCTACCTCTCCTTCGTCTCTATCCGGCCTAGCTGTGCCCACCGTGAAGATAAGGGCATCGTCAAATTCATGAATCTGCTTTGTGGGAAAAAACTTTTTGAACAGTAGATAACCAGTATGGCGATAATCGTGGTTACCAGCAATCACGATCCTATTTGGGCAGACAAAGCGCTCAAGCTCCTTCTTTGCCTTTTCGAATTGAATCATCAACCCATCATCTGTTAAGTCGCCAGTCACGATTATAGCATCTGGCTTAAGCTTATTGACCTCTTCAACTACTTTGTCAAAGACAGTCTGGACGAAAAGTCCGCCAATGTGTATATCTGATAGCTGGACTATTTGCAATTAATGTTATATTATTCTGCGACCTTGATGCCATATATAACATATACATAACATATACAGACAAAGCAATATTATTATTAATGCCCTCTCTAGCTTGTTTTCGTAGAGTCATCGTGAGTTGCCAAAACGCAGGATAAAAGAGGAAAAGCCAAAGAAAAAATTGGGAAAGAAGGAGCTTCTGATAGCTCCTATTGCCGTGGGAGCAATGACACTTATCTCACTTGTAATCATACCTAACTTTGCGCCGCCTCCTGCCCCTACACAAGTGTGCCTTAAGGCTCACAACGTTGAATCATTCCAGCTTTATCCACGAATCGAGGTAATTGTTGACGGCAAACAGATGATGTTGCCGGATAACGTTGGCAGGCAAACCCAGAACGGCCAAGAATGTATCCACCCCATTCACACCGACGAAGTAGGCAACGTAGCGCATATCGAATACATCAGACCTATCAGGTTCACACTTGGTGACTTTATGACCATTTACAATATGAGTAATGCAATTCATGTAGTGGATAACTCTACTGGCAGAGATACAGTGCACACGCTGAACCTTACCAATTACAATGTAGAGTATTCATATTTTTCAGAAGCAGGCGAGTTTACCAAAGTAGCCAGGCCCTCTGATACGCCCCCGTTCCCTCAGGACAACAAGATGGTTGCTCGTATAGATCTGACAAGTAAATAAGAATAAATAGCGAAAAAAGGGGCCACCTCTTTGTTTGGCTAGCAAAAAAACTGCAGCGATAATTAGAGGTGATGGCACTGGCCCAGAGCTCGTTGATGCAATGATCAAGGTTCTGAAGACTTGTAATTCAGAGGTTGAACTACTCCTCTGCGATGCTGGCTCAGACTGGTGGCAAAAGAATGGAGGCAATTCCTATATTTCTCCAGAAGTATGGAAGCTACTTGAAGAGTCTGATGCCTGCTTTAAGGGGCCGACTACTACAATACCAATGCCAAATGCACCGCGTAGCGTCGCAGTAAGTATCCGCCAGAAATTCGAGCTGTACGCCAATATTAGGCCGATCAAGACCTACAAGAATCAGGAAAGACAGCTTGACTTTGTATGTGTACGTGAAGCCACAGAAGGATTGTATGCAGGCATCGAATTTAAGATAAGCGACGATTCTGCAATAGCCATTCGGAAAACCACAAAGAAAGGTTGTGAGCGAATTGTCACTGCAGGCTTTAAGGCTGCCAGGGATAGAGGGTTTGAATCCGTATATGCAATAACCAAGCGCAACATCCTCAAAGAGACGGACGGCATTTTCTGGGCTGCTGTCGAAAAGACGCAAAAGCAGTTCAAAGAGATACACGTTGAGGAATATTACATAGATAATATGACACAGCAGCTAGTAAAAAACCCTGAAAGGTTCAACAAAAGCGTACTCCTCAGCACTAACCTTTTCATGGACATCATATCGGAATGCGCCTCAGGTCATGTCGGATCGATTGGCAATGTCTACTCTGGCAACTATGGTGATAATTATGCTATGTTTGAGCCGGCACACGGCAGCGCGCCCAAGTATGCAGGTCAGAATAAGGTCAATCCTGTTGCTACCATCCTTTCAGGTGCTTGGATGATAGAATACCTTGGAGAGAAGCAAATCTCTAAGGCAATATTTCAGGCTACTGAAGATGTCATCAATGAGGGCAAATATGTAACATACGACTTGGGCGGAACCACAACTACATCTCAGATGGCAGATCAAATAGCTCTTCAGGCCAGCAACCTGCTGCAAAAGAAAAAATAAAAAAAGGTGCTCAAAGACTCAGCTCTACAACAGAGAGCGTCTCATAGAATAGTCTTCTTTCCTTTAGTATCTTCTTGTGCATATTTTTCTCCAAAACCAGCTTATCAAGAGCCGAAGAACTGGCAAACGATGAAATGACAACCAGCAGCTTGCCGTCTACTGCAAGAAGGGGCAGGGCTGAATTAATAAAATGGATCGTTACCTCTATCCCCGCAGGACCTCCATTCACAGTAAGATCCAAATTGTTGTTATTGTCGTCATTGTCGTTGTTAGGAAGGTATGGCGGGTTGCTTACTATAAGGTCAAACTTGCCTACGCCAAATGCTGATCCGGCATCGCAGCATACAAGTAAGACATTCGCTGATGCCGCTGTCGCCGTCGTCTTCTGCTGCTTGCAATGTTGCAACGCCTGTAGATCAATATCGGAGCCGGCAACATAGGCAAAGTTCTTTTCAAGTATATCTAGCAATAATCCCGATCCTACCCCTATCTCAAGAGCCCGCTTGCCGTTATATTGTCTCATGCAATCGGCAAGAAGAAATGTATCGTCAGATGGGGCATACATTTGATGATGATATCAACTCTGCCATTCGTATAAGATGCCTTGATCCAAGCTGATCTATCTTTTTGTTTCCATAGTTCGCATCAATAATAGTGCCTAGCTCGGCAGCCACAAATGACGCCTTCTTGTTACGCCTTGAGAAGAGAAGGTTGATATTTCTTATCACCTCCCTTGTAACAAGGTTGATGGGAGTAATCCTGACGATTAAAGATTCTACTTTAGGTTGGGGCTCAAATGATCCCCTTCTAACTTTGAACAATTTTTCAATAGCAAAGCAATGAGCCGCAAGTGCAGATATTGCCTTATAGTTCTTGCTACCTGGCCTTGCGGCGAGCTTATCTGCAAACTCTTCCTGCACCATCAGTATTGCCCTGTCAAATTCTTGTGTGGATAACCATTCAATGGCATCTCTGCTACGCGAATATGGAAGGTTTGAAACAAAGACATCAAAGAAATGTGAGTCCTTGGTTTTGAAAAGGTTGGAGTTTATTAGCTCCAAGTTCTCAAACCGCGAGGAGAGCTGCTTCTGGGCCTTTCTATATAGTTTGATGTCTATTTCATATGAAATTACTCGTTTAGCGTATTTGCATAGTTCTGCAGTGAGAATCCCTTCACCGGTCCCTAACTCAAGAACAATTTCCTCTTTACCAATGTGGGCAGCAGAGACTATCTTGTCTAGGATTCGCCTGTCAACAAGCATATGTTGACCAAGTGCTCTTGTAATATTGTTTCTTGGCATTTACTTCCTTACAAAAAGGTTCATTCTTGCCTGTCCCACTATTTCTTCAATTATTCTCTTGGATATGAGTTTGGCAGGATCCCTTAGCCCCACTCTAGTCTGAAGATCTGAAAAGTTTTCAAACTTTTTCTTGTCCCTTTCCTTAATTATTGTCATCATATAGGTCTTACCTATACCAGGAATGAGCTCTAGAGCGTGTATCCTAGGTGTTATCGGCTGTGCATTGTTAATGTAATTTATAAAGCGTTTTTCATTGGCGACCACTACTTTTTCTATTATATTCGCTAGCTCATTCTTTGCAGCCTGCGAAATAGCATTGTATTCTAGCCTACCAAGTACACTTGACACCTTCTCGCGGCCTTCTCGCCCTATGTAAAGCCGATCGCCTATCTCTACAGTAGTGTTTGGGATTCCCAAAAGCTCTAGCAGGGTCAGCCGCTCTTCTCCTAGGGCCTGGATTATGACACCTTCTCTGCCTCTAACTGTTATGGACTTGCCCCTTGGTGTAAAGTCAAGAACATATGCGTACTCTTCATATTTCCTCGGTTGGCCGTGCTCTCCTTGACTAAAGTGTCCCGCGGCAGTGGTATCCCCCGTAAATGGCGGTGGTGTAGATGATGGTGGTTGTTGTCCTGACAATGTTCAAGCCCTATTACGGGAGAGTGAATATTTAACTTTGAGTATCTTCTGCTTTTAGAATATCTAGCATCTTTCCAAGCGTGTCAGTAAGAATTAACTTCTTCCATCCAAAGGTAAATGCTCTCAGCTCTTCGAGTGAGGTTGGCATGATGTTGACTATTTCAACCGCTTCCTCCTCTGTTAGGTCGCACTGCTCTATTAGCTGACGTGTCATCGTTTGTGCCTTTTGCGACTCAACCTTTGTAAACTTCTTAACATAATCTGCAGTCCACCTTTGGATCTGATCCATATCATCGGGCTTGACGGATTCGAGAATTTCCTTTACCTGAGGCAGAGTAACTATTTCTTTCTTGATTATCTCTGTCATTTGTTTCCGACACCTTCTTCTGCTGATGGTACTGATGGTGACGTCACCCGAGGACCTGCAAGCAGCTTGATGTGATTGAACCTAGTCTGCAGTATCTTTTTCTTGTCGCCAATCATGACTGAGACTTTTAGTGTGCGCCTTCCGACTTCTTCAATGACGCCTATCTTGCCATGAAATCTCCGGTTAGGTGTTGTACGATGCTCCCTTGGATCAACGTCGACAACAACCTTGTCTCCGACCTTGTAATCGTAAAGTAGGTATGAGACGCCCCTAACCACATTGGACTTTGTTAGGATTGAGCGAGCCTTTACCCTACTACCATGCGAATGTGGCATGGCAGTTCAGTGAAAGGACCCTTAATTTAATATTATCTAGCTTCGCTGACATCTGAAATACCGCTATCTGATAATGTAAATAGAACTTCTCGCTCTGCGTGGTAGGGGCTGTCAACCATCCTTGCAATGCGATTCTTGCCAGAGCGCTTCAGGTATATCCTGTATGTGCTGGTATGAGCTAGCACATGTCCTCCTACAGGCTTGACTGTGTCTCCAAAGTAAGCGTCCGGCGATGCCTGAATCTGGTTTGTAACCAATACAGCTACCTCATATGTCTCTGCTATTCTAACCAATATGTGCATGAACCTGTTAAGACGCTGTTGTCGCTCAGATAGTGTTGCTCTGCCAATGAATTCTGCACGATAGTGTGCAACTGCAGAGTCAACAATTATTAGCCTGGCATTGTTGTCTTCAATTACTGAACCAGCTTCATCAGTGATAAGCTCCTGATGGGCACTGTTGTACGCCTTGGCGACAATTATATTTTCAAGAGCCTTTTTTGAATCAAACCCTCGCGCTTGCGCAATAGAAACTATCCTTTCTGGCCGGAACGTGTTTTCGGTATCGATATAGATCGCGTTTGCGGCAAGTCCCCCTTCAGAAGCGGGCTGCTGCACCATCAGGCATAATGTGTGGCAAAGCTGAGTTTTGCCAGTTCCAAATTCTCCGTAGACCTCTGTCACAGCCTTTGTTTCGATACCGCCGCCCAACAAGTCATCAAAGCTTTTGGAGCCTGTTGATATTCGATCCTTTCGCTTGTTATAGAGGCTAGTTGCAGTGACAAAGCTTTTGTCGATCATTCCCAAGTCTTCAAGCGTCAC
>DATMWK010000045.1:0-14784 GCA_035562555.1 Nitrososphaera sp.
CTGATTCGTATTGATGGATATACAAGAAATAAACTTGAAGTTGGCATCAATGATACCGTCGATATTAGAAGGGTCGAAACAAAAGAGGCTCAACAAATTACGCTTGCTCCTACCGAGCCCTTGCGTATAATGGGTGCTGAAGAATACCTTGCGAGCTTTTTAGAAGGCCAACTTGTTACAAAAGGTGATGTCATCCCTCTAAATGTCATGGGACAGCGAATTGACCTCGTTGTGATATCTACTGCACCTGGCGGACCTCTCATTATTTCTCAAAAGACGGATGTAATTGTCTCAGAAGAGACTGCGGAGGCTGTTGTAGCAGCTAGGGAAGGTGGGGATATCCCATCAATCACATACGAAGACATTGGAGGTCTAAGAGATGAAGTGACCAAAGTAAGGGAAATGATAGAATTACCACTACGACATCCAGAGCTTTTCAGAAGGCTTGGAGTGGAAGCACCAAAGGGTGTTATTCTCCATGGCCCACCAGGTACTGGCAAGACCTTGCTAGCAAAGGCGGTGGCGAACGAAACAAACGCCAACTTTTACACCATCGGAGGTCCCGAAATTATGAGCAAATTCTATGGAGAAAGTGAAGAGAGACTGAGAAATGTATTTCAAGAAGCGCAAAAGAATGCGCCATCAATTATATTCATAGATGAGCTTGACTCTATAGCCCCAAAGAGAGAAGAGGTCAGTGGCGAAGTAGAAAGAAGAATAGTTGCACAGCTGTTGTCTTTAATGGATGGTCTGAAAGCAAGAGGCAAAGTAGTAGTTATTGGTGCCACAAATAGAATGCATGCAATAGATCCGGCGCTTAGGCGTCCCGGCAGGTTTGACAGAGAAATTGAGATAGGTGTTCCGGATAGAGACGGAAGACTCGATGTACTTGAGATACATACAAGAGGCATGCCTCTTAAAAAGGATGTCAACCTGGAAAGGCTAGCGGATATCACTCATGGGTTTGTCGGGGCAGATCTTCAGGCGCTTGCAAAAGAGGCTGCAATAAGAGCATTGAGACGCATTTTACCTGAAATAGATCTATCTGCAGAGAGCATTCCTGCAGATACACTTAACAAGATAATCGTCAAAATGCAAGACTTTATCGATGTGGTGAATGAGATGGAACCCTCTGCGATGAGAGAGGTATTCGTCGAAGTTCCAGACATCAAATGGGAAGATATTGGCGGTCTCCAGGCAATAAAACAAGAGTTGAGAGAAGCGGTAGAATGGCCGCTGAAATACCAAGGAATGTTTGCATATGCTGATGCAACTCCTCCAAAAGGTATCCTTCTCTATGGGCCACCAGGCACCGGAAAAACGTTAATGGCAAAAGCAACAGCAAATGAAAGTGAGGCCAACTTCATTAGCATAAAGGGCCCCGAACTATTGTCAAAATGGGTCGGCGAATCAGAGAAAGGGGTTAGAGAGATATTTAGAAAGGCAAGGCAGGCAGCACCATGCATCATATTCTTTGACGAAATAGACGCTATTGCCCCTGCAAGAGGAGCAGACTTTGGCGACTCTCATGTCACAGAACGAGTAATTAGCCAGATGCTTACGGAGCTTGATGGTCTTGAAGTATTGACAAACGTGGTAGTGATTGCTGCAACTAATAGACCCGATATTATAGACTCAGCACTGTTACGACCCGGTAGATTTGATAGACTTTTGTATGTGCCACCACCAGACTATGAGTCTAGAAAACAGATTATCCTCATTCATACAAAGAAAAAGCCACTAGCTGATGACATTAACATTGACAACCTCGCATCTAAGACGGACGGTTATACAGGCGCAGACATTGCAGCAGTAGCATCGGCGGCAGTAATGCTAGCTCTACGCGAGCATATATCAAAATATGGAAAACCGCAAGAAGCCGAAAGTCACGCCAAGGAACTCAAGATACACATGCGACACTTTGAAGACGCAATGAAAAAGGTTAGACCGTTGTCAAGCCAGGAATTAGATATGTACAAGATGATATCGGAGAGATTTGAAAGGCCTTCTCCTACTCCTCCCACTGATTCGACCAAATCTCCAAGTGCCATAGCATAATGATAAAATGCAAGAAAGAGCAAACTTATAGAAAGAAAGAAAAAAAGAATAGAGTATGACTCTTGTTGTTAAATGCAGAGTATGCAGTTATGTTTTCCCCTCCATGGTTCAGATAGACCAATTGGAATATGGCAAAACTGCAATACTTGAAGATAGGACAGAGACATGCCCAAAATGCGGCAAAACATCTACATACAGTACAGAGGATTATTGTATCAGAGCTAATCACTTTCTTGAAATAGAATCAGTAGTCATCAAATATTGATAGATCTGATTAGAGGACTAGCCACTTCATAACGTAGCAATAAGTCTAATTTATTGCTGTATTATCTTCCTTCTTCTGTCGGAAGAAATATCAAGCTGCATGAAGGTCATTTATCAGATATTTCTGTAAGTTCAATGACATCGCATTATCAACCATGCCGATATTTCAGAAGATCGTGACAAGCCGATATATTTACTGGCAATCTGCATCAAATGCAATGAGGCATAAGAGTCAGATTCAGACTATAGTACATTATAGTGGAAGGCACCAGACATAGGCACAGATTACACCGTTTTCAAGGCCAATATAGTTAGCTGCGAAGTCCAAGCCAAGTAAACCTTAACTAAATTGCATTGCTTATTATGAATGAATATTGAATAAGATACTTGTATTTGCAGGGATTGCAGTAATAGTCATATCAAAAGTTATTGTTCTTAAGTCGATACTAGTCGACTTGTCAGCATACCAAAGATGCTTATCTAATGGACCTGCAACCTTGGCCCAGTCATGTGGTACCGACCCATTTATCTATTTCATTCTTGGCTGGTTTATTACAGCAGGTGGCTTTATCTTGGTGGTATTTGGGCTCAAAATGCCGACTACCAGAAGCATTTCTAGATGATTTTCCATAGTTGCTTGAGCATAGCTCAAGAAAAATCATTTAGAAAATCAGGGGTTAGCACAATACTGATATCATTTGATGCGCTTCTTCTAAAAGCTCTTTGTGCAGACATGGTATTTAGCCTAAGCTTTTTCTTGAATTGATTATCATGGTTTCCGACCATTGCATTTTTGAATACATTGCTAAAGATATAGATTAAGCAGTCCCAGCAAGGTATTTAGCAATTGAGAAGATATCTGAGATTCAAACTAAGAGCTGCTAGAGCATGACAAGCGGGTCCTATTATGATGATGACGACTATGAATTTGAGACAATTCTTGATGGTACCAACCTACATGGTTGGAAAATGTGTGGATCGGGCATGTTTGTACTTGGGCACAACATGATAATATCTAGGGGAGGAATGGGGCTATTGTGGTATACAAAGAAGAAGTTTCTGAACTTTATCCTAAAAGTAGATTGGAAAACAAGCACAAGGGCAGACAATTCAGGCGTCTTTGTTCGCTTTGCCGACCCAGATGATGACCCGTTGATTGCAGTCAATACCGGTTACGAGATCCAGATCTACGACGGAGATCCTCCAGATGGAAATGCCACGCATAGAACAGGAGCAATATACGATTTTGCTCCACCTTCAACATTTGCATCAAAAGAACCTGGTCAATGGAATCTCTTTGAAATCCATGCAATAGGCCAAAACTATGCTGTTATTGTCAATAACAAAAGAGTGACAGAGTTTACAGGCAATCGACAGTTGGAAGGATATATCGGCTTGCAAAATCATGACGCCAAATCGAGAGTATGCTTTGGGAAAATCGCAATCAAAGAGTTGTAATAAAAAAAGCGCATATTATTATATAAAACCATCTTGCCCTGCCATATTTGCCTATGAGCTGCACTATCTACAGCAATATTTATCATCCTATCTTATTCTACGAGAAGTTCTTCTCATGTCTTGATTGTATTTGACTCTCTCAAATAGGTGGCCCTAGAAGGAATTCTTTATATCATCTATCTTCGAAATACCCTCAGCATTGCCTGAAGAAGTTAGCCGGACCTTCTACACTGATAAAGATGTCAAAGTCGACATTTCTGAAATAAATGACGGCATATATAGAATATCTGGCTTCGTTCCAAGATACCAAATTACCTTTAACCAGTTTTTGGTCGATGATGAGAATCCGACATTGATTCATACAGGACCTATTGGTATGTATGAAAATATTGCTGAAAAAGTGAAAGAAGTAATCCCATTGGAAAGGCTCATGCATGTTGCATTTCTGCATTTTGAGAGTGATGAGTGGGGAGGAATGGATTTTCTCAAAGCACCCAAAACAAGACTATTATGTAGTGATTCGACTTCGAAGTTGAATCTTACAGGCTGGAATAATGTGCCGGTTGACCATATTTCTTTTTGGGAAAATGAAACGTTGAAAACGGGCAAGAAGACTTTTAGGTTTATCATGACTCCACATGTTCACCATTGGGATAGCATGATGATGTTTGAAGAGAATACCAGATCTCTGTTCCCTTCAGACTTGTTCATTCAGCCCGGACAACACAAGCCTGTTACTTCTGAGGATTTATCAAATGATATGATTCAACTCTACAATATCCAGGGAATATTTGCTAGCGAAGAACCTGTTAAAAGAACTGTACAGAAACTAGTAAAACTAGGCCCCAAAATGATCTGTCCAATGCATGGTTCTGCTTTTGATGGCTCGGTATTTCCAAAATATGTAAATGCACTCATGAACGAAAAGTATGCATATTCAAATAAACTGCTTGGAAGAGAACTTGAAGAAGAGCAACCAATTACTAGTGGGCTATAATGCATAGTATGTCAAGACACTTTAATGTCACATATGATCATAAAACCACTGCTTTTGTGTAACTCCTTTGACGTCAATGACAACCACACAGGAACAGCAGACGGGATGAAGTGAAACTCATTTAGAAGAACAAAGGTTCAAGAGAGATTTATAACAAAATGTTCAATTTATTGGACTCATGCCGTAATGCTCCGTAAATGTGGTCGAAACTTTGAATGGTTAACTGCAACGATGGCAAAATATTTGTCAAAGTATTAAGCTTATAAACAGTCATATTTTTATTGGATGGCTCTTTATTATTATTCTCATAATGGCTTCAGAAGATCTTACCGTGAGAATCAATGGCGTGTCTTCTCACGTTGATAATGGAGCAGTCAATACGTCACTTTCAGTGTTGTACCAGGGCTTTCATCTCCTTATTGACGCAGGGAACGGCGTAGAAGAAAGTATCAAGAAGGCAGTTCCTGCTTCCGGCAAGTATCTTCCAGATGCGATTCTGATTACGCATGCCAGACGGCAACATATAAGCGACCTTCCTGCGTGCACAAAGGAAAATGTCAAAGTCTATTGTACTCCTGAATGCAGTCAGCAGATTGCACAAGAGCTGCCTTCATTGTCATCGTCATCGTCATCGTCATCTTTATTTTCGACTATTAACCCTGGAACGCCATTTGAGGTAGGCCCATTTTCAATCATTTCAGTAGCTGCCGATAATGCAGGAGATCAGCCAGGCTTGCCTGGTTCTGTAGTCTACATTATCAAAGCTGGAGCAAGAAAAATAGTCGCGGGATGGGATTTTCTAAAGTTGCTGACAACTGATGAGAGCCTCCTTTGGAACCCTGATCTTCTGGTGCTTGGCACAGAGACTTACAATGAACACCCGTCCACTGGCATGATCTCGGTTTCAGAAGCCTACAATATTGTGAGAAGATGGAACGCCAAGCTATGCTATATTGTACATTATAGCGGCGAAAAGGATAGAGAGGATGCCAAGAACCAGTGGCACAGGGGTCCAGAAGGACCGTTATCAGCAGATGAGCTTCAAAAGGCTATCGATGGTCACCTGCAGGTTTCAGGCAGAGAAGGCAAGTTCGTCATAAGGGTTGCAAAGGAAGGAATGACTTGGAGCCCAAAGGCTGTGGTAGAAGAGGAAGAAGGACCTGTAGGCTCTCGAATAGAAGTCGATGCACTTGACCAGCACATATTATCCATCGAAAAAATGCAGGATGGCAAGGTGGCTGTCACTATAGAAGATAGAATCAATCGTCTGACATCAGAGTTTGTCAACCCAAAGTTTGAGGGAAATTCTTTGCATGGAGAGGGACTAAAGAGCATGATGATGAAAGGGCCTGAACTATCCATGTCCGTTTCTGGAAATACAGTCACTCTTAATATAACAAAAGGCAAGAAAACAGTTTTTGCAGATGAGTTACAGATGAGTGAAAAAGACTCAAAGAGAATAATTAGATACCTTCAGGAGAATTTTGCTGCCTAGATTTACCAAAAAATAAAGCCTAAAAACTACTGCTGAGTGTCTACAACTGCTACTACTACTAGAGTTTCGCTTAGAGTATTAAAAAATGCTAAAGATAAAATTTTTTTCTCAGCGCTGACAGATTTTCCTAAGGGTAAATCGAATTCAAGAGTACATTTAAGAAGAGTAACTGGACTAAAAGAGGATGTCAAAATGGCAACCTATGTAGTTGTCATAGGGGTTGTCAAACTAAATAATAATGGCGATGATCGTGATGATTGTATACTATTGCTAAAACGCAATGCTCGAAGAAGGACATCACCCAACAAATGGCAAACACCTTCCGGCTTCATCAACGAAGGTGAATCTGCAGAAGAAGCTGTTCTGAGGGAAGTGAAGGAAGAAACAGCCTTAGATGGTACAATCAAGAAAAGCGGAGATGTGTTTGACGTGATAGACGAATGGGCCAGGTGGATTATCATTCCGTTCCTGATTTTAGTCAAATCAGATAAGGTTGTTATTGACACTAGGGAACATTCAGAATTCAGATGGGTAAAGGTTGAGGAGGTATCAAGTTTTGAATGTGTCAAAGGAATAGACCAAGATTTGAAAGCGGTCGGGTTAAAAAACTAATAGAGAGAGAGACACATTTATCCTCTGTGCGCCCTGTTTTTTAGATCAATTAACTCCTCTTCTATAATTCTTCCACTACATATTTGACCTTAGATATAATACAGGTTATTTCACTATACCAGAAAGAAAATACTCTTGAAAATGAGGACAAAGTTTCTAATGTCAGTAATAGCAGGCTCTGTCGCTATCGCAAGCGTAGCAGTAGTGCTATTTCTGAGCTTTACAAATCCGACTATTATTGCATGGAGACAGGAGAGTGGTCCTATATTACATGATGACAAGCTTGCTGTTGAGCTTGTTGCAGAGGGACTAGATTCGCCTACAAGCATGCGATTTCTTGACGATGACACCCTTCTAGTATTGGAAAAAAATAAGGGCCAGGTCAGGCTCGTTTTGGATGGCAAGGTTCAGCAAGCGCCTGCTATTCAGGTTGATGTGGCTACTGGTCCAGAACAGGGTCTCCTTGGGATAGCAATTTGGGACGGAGGCGGTGATAGTTCTGCTTCAGTATTTCTCTATTTGACTGAAAAAGACCAATATAACAAGCCTAAGAACCTTCTATACAAGTACCTGTACGACGAGAATAAGAAGACTCTTGAAAACAAGACGCTAATACTAGATCTGCCAGGCGAGCCGGGTCCATTTCATAACGGTGGTAAAATATCTATTGGACCTCGTGACGGTTACATATATGCAGTGATAGGTGATGTCAGTTCCGGAGGGGGGATGCTAGATAACCAGATGCTAGGTAGACCTCCCGACGACAAGTCAGTTATCCTCCGTGTGGATAGAGATACTGGAACCCCGGCAAAGGATAACCCTTTTTATGAGAATCATACAGGCGACATGGAAAGGCTACAGCGATACTATGCCTATGGCATACGTAACAGCTTTGGCATGGACTTTGAACCTGTAACAGGCAAGCTATGGATAACTGAAAACGGAGAGCATGCATATGATGAGATAAACGTTGTAGAGCCGGGTTTTAACAGTGGCTGGCACAAGATCATGGGTCCGGTTGGAAGAACTAACATGACAGTTGAAAAGGATCTTGTCATCTTTGACGGTGCGAAGTACCAAGACCCTGTCTTTAGTTGGTATACTCCTATAGGTGTAACAGACATCGAATTTTTCGATTCAACAATGCTTGGTGACGAATACAATGGAAACCTTTTTGTTGGTGACATCAACAATGGCAATCTATACTTTTTCAAAGTAAACGAGGATAGAACAGGACTAACATTCCATGACCCAAGGTTGCTCGATCTCGTTGCTGATCCTGTAGAAGAAGAAGAGGGCGGCGACGCCAGCGAGCTATCTTCTATAATCTTTGGCGAGGGCTTTGGACGGATTACTGATATTGAGACTGGCCCTGATGGTTTGCTCTATATACTAACGTATGAAGATGGCAAAATTTACAGGATAACGAAAGGCCTAAGTTAGATGTTGGAACCCCCTATTCTCAGATACAAGACCCCACGCAACCATCCTTCGGGGGTGATACTGCATATGCTGCTGCATTTGATTATTCGGGCAATAACGTCCGTGTCGAGGATATCTGGGAATCACAATGGCAGCTAAATAACTTTGTCAGTAGCAGATTAATGCCTGTGATGCAGAAGGGTCAGGTGTCAGCGCCGAAGGTGGAAATATTTCAAATCAATGATGTTAGTGCCTACACTGGTATTGACAAATATAGAGTTAGTAAATAAAGTATGATGTAAATGCGTAGATGTTCACATGTTTCAGCATTTAACCTAGTGCCTAACGGGACAAGTTGGAGCTGCTTGTTCCAATCTCAGTGTCAGGGTAAGGTTCCATAAAAAGAACAGTCCATACATTTGAGAATGCTTTCACAGGATGATATGATACAAGCATCATTTTACCATTGATTATTTCTGTTGTAGAACCTGACTGTCCATTTATGGCATTCTTGAAGGCTTGCAGATTAGCAAATGATTCATTTGAATTGGTATTATTGGATATTGACGATGATGATGGTGATGATTGTGATGATGTTCTTGTTGATGATTGATTATCTGAATCAGCAAGTTTTTGACCTTGTTGGTCTAGATACACAATACGTTCATCATTATTTGTCAAATTAAGTGATTGTAACGAGTTGCTTAACATTGTGAGGTTAAATCCTTCGCCCCATAATCCGACTAGTGTTCCATTACTATTATCTTCTGCATACATTGGAACTACTATATTGACCTGGGGACGGCCAGAAGAGGCAGAGATGATAATATTGCTCAAAAAGGTCTCGCCAGTATCGAGGGCTACTCTGTAATAATCTCTAAAAGCAAAGTTGTTTGTTGTTAGGTTCTCTTGCCTAGAATAAGGTTCGACAAGATACATGTCACCATTTGGCATTAGAAAATATATTACCTCAAAATCTTTTGCTACATCCAAAATATCTTGTGCCACTTTTCTCTTTGGTAAATCAAAATCTCTAGGAATGCCATGTAAATCAGGAGTAATTGAATTAGCAAAGGGAGTAGACTTAACCTCTGGTAACCTACTTGTAATTTCTAAAATTGCACCTGATTTGTTAATTCTAGTTTCTAAGTCATTAGCTAAAATGTTTACTATTGGATTTTGATATGCGTCGTCTCTTATTTCTTTTTGTGCTGCTTCTGTTTGATTAAAATCTGGCATCTCAGTTGCAGAAGTAGCAGAAGTAGAAACAACCAGTAGCGCCATGAGAAGTGGTGTTGCCAAGCTACTAAGTATAATTGCAGAATGCACGTTGTCTATTTTTTAGGAGATAATATTATCATTTTCTTTTTATTTATAACTAACCATCACAATTAAGCAATTGTAGCAGCATTCATTGCTCCAGTGCTTAATAATAATAAAAGGTTAGATCTTGTTGTTGAATGTCATTGCTCGATATCAATAATCTAACAATAAAGCATCTATCAAAGCTCATAGCTTCTCGCGAGATATCATGTGCTGAAGTGGTTGATGCAACTATTGAAAGAATAGAAAAGCTAAATCCCAAGCTTAACGCATTCATAACAATACTTGGCGAGTCTGCAAGAAGAGAAGCAAAGCATGCCGATTCCCTCATCAAACAAGGCAAATACTTGGGACCTCTTCATGGAATTCCTATAAGTTTGAAAGATCTGATTTATGTGAAAGGAGTCAGGAGTACCAGTGGATCAAGGGTTCTTGCAGATTTTGTTCCTGACTATGATTCAACTGTTACTAGAAAACTAAGGGAGGCAGGGGCAATAATTGTTGGTACAAATAACTTACATGAATTCGCAAGCGGGATAACAGGCATCAACCCCCATTATGGATCGTCAAAAAATCCATGGGATCCTACTAGAATGTCTGGTGGTTCTAGTGGAGGGTCTGCTGTAGCTGTTAGCACTGGCATGTCTTTAGCATCAATTGGTACAGATACTAGTGGCTCTATACGTGTGCCAGCCTCCCTCTGTGGAATCTTTGGTCTCAAACCAACCTATGGCAGAGTAAGCAAATATGGTGTGATGCCGCTGGCTCCATCAATTGATCATATAGGTCCCTTAGCTAGAAGTGCTTGGGATATTGCTGCAGTACTCCAGGTAATAGCAGGTTATGATAGAATGGATGATTCTTCTGCAAAGGTTCCAGTTTCTGATTATTTAAGAGAGATTAACTCTTCTTCTTCTTCTTCTTCTTACGAAACAAGAGACAATTACAATAACAATAAAGATGACACTAGCAACAACGCACACTTCAAGATCGGTATACCAAAGCAATTCTTCTTTGATATGATTGAACCAAAAGTCATGGAGATATTTAGACAGTTTGTAGATAAACTAAATGGCTGTGGAATAACTACCATATCAGATGTTGATGTAGACCAAACAGACAAGATATTTGAAACCTGGAGGCCTATAAGACTAGCTGAAGCAAGCTCAATTCATAATGATTGGATGGTTTCAAAACGTCAAGACTATGGAGAGGACGTGATAAAAATGCTAGAAAAGGGGCTTGAAGTGAGAGCGGTGCATTATATTAATGCGCTCCATAAATGGAGACAGCAAATCAAAGATGCATTTTTGAAGGCTATGTATGAAGGAGGATATGATGCTTTATTGGTTCCAACTACAATCGTCCCTGCACCATTTTTGGATCAAAAGCAGGTCAATATTGAAGGCAAGAGCATTGACGTATATTCTAGCCTAAGCAGGTTAACAACCGTGTTTGATATAACCGATTTACCTGCACTTAATATTCCAGCAGGATTAGTTGTTGATTCTAGCAAGCTGCCTGTAGGCATTCAGCTCGTTGGAAGACCATTTGATGAAGCACGAATGCTAAAGATTGCATATACATATGAACATTATTACAATTTGTTTGAACAAGGAACAGAACCTGTTGGGTAATAATATTCCTTGCTGATACAGGCAAATCGCTCATGAATTAACTTTTTCGTGAATCGTGTTTGGATTAGCAAGAAAATAGTTTCAGAAGCTTGTCAATTGCCTCGAACAAACCAATAAAATTGTCAGCCTTTCCGAATGTTAAGTTTGCAGTGGAGACAGTGCGTCCTTATCTTTGCTGTAAATAAATTTATATCCATCCCTTAAAACCTCGTTTTATGGTTCCTTTGGTGTTAGCTAATTAATCCAAAATAAAGTGTTAAAAGCAATTTAAACTCATTATCAATAATCATATGACCAGAGTTGGAATTCTAGGATCTGGCGATGTCGGAAAGACTCTTGCAAAAGGCTTTCTGAAGCATGGCTATGAAGTAGCGATAGGGAGCGATCATGCAGAAAAACTTGCAGATTTCAAAGGAGAAAATCCACAGATGGAGACTTCAACATTTGAGCAGGCTGCTCAATCCGGTGACATAGTAGTCGTATGTGTTAAAGGTACTGTTGCAGAAAAAATTATTGAAAAAGTGAAAAAATATCTTTCAGGAAAAACTGTTATTGATACAACTAATCCCATTGCTGATGCACCGCCACAAAATGGAGTGCTGAAATTTTTTACAAGTCTAGACGAATCTCTGATGGAACGACTACAGAGAATTGCTCCTGATGCACAGTTTGTAAAAGCATTTAATAGTGTTGGATCTGGGTTGATGATAAATCCTGATTTTAGAGACAATACAAAGCCGACGATGTTCATTTGTGGGAATAATGATGATGCAAAGAAGAAGGTATTTGAAATACTGGAAAGGTTTGGATTTGAAACTGAAGATATGGGTAAGGCTGAAAGTGCAAGAGCAATAGAACCATTATGTATACTGTGGTGCATACCTGGATTTCTTAGGAATGAGTGGGCACATGCTTTTAAGCTTCTGAAGAAATAATTTTCTTCTTGTTTCGGTGAAGCTCGGGTTCCAATGCTGAAAAGAGAATAGAAGAAAAAGTATTACATAAGCTCTCCATATTGTTGTTATGTAGCCGCGAGAAACACATAAAAAAAGTCGCAACTCAGCAACTCTCAGATTATGATGAAATAATGAAACAGAATCAAGCAACCTGCTTTCGCTACTGAAACTCGTATATTAGGTGTCTAACCTTGGTTCTTTAGGCAAAGAAAGACGATCGGACCCCTGTCTTTGCTCTCTTGCAAAGTAAATTGCAAACAATGCAACAGATATTATCTGTAATATTGTTATGAATAGGTCAAAGGTTCCAGCCGAATAAAGTCTTGGCAAAAAACCCTCCAGAATTATCTTTAATCCTTGGTCTAATGCAAATGCCAGACTTACGACTGCTAAGGCCACAAGCCTTTTGGAGAAACAATACCAGATTACAAGAATTCCCAAAGAGGCTAATAATCCGAATATCCCCCCATTGCACGAGCGACCAAGTTATTCTCGAATATTCCGTAGCATATAGAATGACCTCCTCTAAAATCCAACCAAATATGAAACTGAAAGCCACTCGCAACGCAGGCCGCTGCATGACCAAGCTCATGGAATAGGCTGAGCGGAATAATCAGTACTATATAAAGAAGGTAAGAATAACCTATGAGCCGACGATATTCATTTAATACTGTCATTGTTATAAATCATGGCCATATTAGATAGCAGAATACAATAGCGGGTTTTCTGCTTATAATCTTTGATTGGACAATACGGTTCACAGTTGTGATCGTCTCACAAGAAGCCAACAGTATAGCTTTGGCTTTGAAAATAAGCATTGTTTAAGATGTATTTCATCCATGTGTACTGATCATCATGACGACAACCATTCTGGCGGGAATGCAAGATTCTCTTCTTGTACTCAAGTCCTCAAAGAATGGATGGAAGATTCATGAGTCCTTAATGGGAACTCATCCACAAAGCATAGCATTTGATCCTAATAATCCAGACACTGCTTATTGCGCCACCTTTGGCAGAGGAATATGGAAAACAGCTGATGACGGACAAAATTGGAACGAAATTGGAAAGGACTTTATTTCGAGTCCGAATGTGACCTCGGTTTCAGTTAGTTCTCTGGAAAGGGGAACTGAAGGATCCAATGTAGTATACGCGGGAACTGAACCAAGCGAGTTTTATAGATCAGATGACGGCGGCCACTCTTGGGAGAGAATGATTAGTCTAAATCATCTGAGCTCATCTGGATCTTGGAGTTTTCCACCCAGACCTTGGACTCATCATGTGCGATGGATTGAACCAGATGTCAATAGTCCAGGCTACATCTTTGTTGCGATAGAGGCAGGAGCATTAGTTCAAAGTCGTGATGGCGGCAGAACTTGGATAGACAGAGTCAACCAAGGGCCATACGATAGTCACACTCTGGCTACGCATCAAAAGGCTCCTAAGCGACTATACTCTTCAGCCGGTGATGGCTATTTTGAGAGCTTTGATTATGGAGAGACATGGAATAAGCCGATAGCTGGACTTAAGCATCATTACCTTTATGGACTTGGCGTAGATTGCCAAGATCCTCAAACTGTAATCGTGTCTGCATCTTCTGGACCTTGGCAAGCTCATGATGCAGAAGACGCCAAGTCTTTCATATACAGAAGATCTGAAGGCGCTGGACAGTGGGAACTGATTTCAAAGGGTCTTCCTGAACCTAGTGGAACAATGATTCCAATCGTAGCCGCAAGTTCGAAGAATGCCGGTGAGTTCTATGCCGCCAGCAACCGCGGAATATTTTGCTCTACTGATTCAGGCATATTATGGGAAGCACTAGATATTCCATGGCCGAGAAAGTATCATTTACAACATCCTTGGTCATTGGCAATTGAAGAGGAATAGTATAGTAAGGAATATTTTATAGTACAAATTTGTAGATAGCAATAGAAAAAAGATTTTCCCGCAGCGACAAAAGAAGTTATGATAGCGTAAATTTTGTTTGATATTTCTCTACCGCTACTACTCAAAGAATTTATCATCAAACAAGTTGCCTGTGCCAATGTTGCTAGAAGTCCAGCTTACTTTGAATCTACTGCCTACTCTTCTCTTGTGCCTCCTTTCTTCAAGCATCATTGGTTGATTGGCGGCTATTGTTCACTAGCAGTAGTAGCCTGATATCTGAAATATCTCTGCTTGTTTTTGGAAACAATACTCACAATTAGTCGCCTGTTGTTGTTCTTGTTGTCTAATAACTTGCTTTGGGTTCATTTAATCTTGTCATCCTTTTTTCTGAATTTATTGTAGAGAAGAGTCAATACTACAAGCGCTGCTACAGAGATAGTTATGAAAATAGATCCTATTCCTATATGAAGAGGATGTGGGAGTCCTAACCCAAAGCCAGAAGCTATATGAATTTCATGGACTGCTGATTTGTAAAAGAAACCTATTCCAATTACTGCTCCTGCTATAAGCAAGTACTTTAGTGGAACGCCGGCTCTTGCTGCAATCGCAACCACGATGACAAGACCAAGGCCATAGAGTAGATCTGCGAAAGGTACCAGAACTGCAATACCTGACTCT
>DATMWK010000046.1:0-2115 GCA_035562555.1 Nitrososphaera sp.
CTCCCTTTATTCAGAATTACATCAGATCATATTTGTTGGAAGATTCTTTGGATCATGACACAGTGTCACTAATTTATAGGACAGGTTGTTACCAATTGATGATTTGCTAGTTTCGAGAGGATGTGTATGACCGCATGATGGTGGCATCGTCTGCGATCCTGCAGCAGGCTCGGATAGCACAGCTTCCTATGTAATATCTCGCTAGAACCCTTCTAAAGAGAACTGATAGAAGAGCGGGCCCGCTATAAATAGAATAAATAGCAATTTGTAATACTAATCGATGATATATGAGTGAATTTGCATACTTTCGTTTTATGAGCAATAATATGCTAACTGTTGAAGAGCAGCAACACAAGGACGAGATCATTACACTTACTGAGCAGGTACTTGATGCCAAAGGTATAGAATGTGATTCTAAAATATCTAAAATATCTGAAGAACAATTAAGAGAAATACTTGAGGGAGTTAGAAAGCTTCGAAAGAGAAAGAACAAGAAGAAGATTGAAGAAAATGACGGTGGAGATAGACAAAAAGAGGAGCTTGATATTGTTCCTATAGAGTAGGATGGACTAACTGACTAAACTAAAGAGTAAAATCCTCAAGCGCCGACCTGATTCATCGAGTCCAAATTTTGAAGTTTTTTTTGCCGAGTCGCTCTGTGCCCGCCTAAAATAAAAAAACGTTGAAAAAGTGGACCCAATGTTTATTAAGATGAGGTCAAGGAACCCAGCAATCAAACTTGCAATCTCAGGAAGCTTTTCCTCTAGCGCAAAATGATGAGATTTTTGTAGTCACCTGCCAAGTTGCTAGTGTCTTAAGTAGACTTGCAACCGCACATGAGGTAGCCGCAATAGTCGCGTCGTATCTGGTCCAGACAGGTTAGCGCGCAATGTCCTTCAAGACGGTACTCCAAAGATCTGGCTTGATAGGCAGTGAGATGTGTTCGTGCGTAATCAACCACTTATTATTTGACCGTTGGCAGCAAACGGTAGAACGTAGCCAAAACTCAAGCCCATTCTCCAGGTGGGTGTTTCCTTTGTCGAGGTGAAGCATATGTGCAAACACGAGATCCCCTCTGATCGCAATATTCAAGTCGCGGGTTTGCAAGCCGATTTCGCCCTCATATTCATTAAACCACCGCAAGAAATTGCGCCGGACTGCATCGGATCCGGTGAAATGGAGAGGAGGTACACAATCGAAATAAACAATATTGGGGGAATAAAGTGACATGAGTCGATCAATGTCCTTTGCCCGACATGCCTCGACTCGACTGTCTAAAAGTGCTTGAAGCTCGGTCTGTGTTGAAGCCATTGCTTTTCTCGACTCCGGGAACCGCAACCTTACCATCTCACCTATCTTCCTGGTCGAATGAACGGTCGCGGATCGAAAACAAGCTTTATCGAACTTATTTTCTCGCCATCGACGTGGGCCCAAAAAGATACAGGGAACGTTACAGGCGGCGTGGTGGTAAGAGTCATTTCATAGAGGAGGCAGACATCATCTCCATCGGTGAAAACCTTTTTGATATCTGGTTTCGGCAGGTGTAAGCTTTCATTATACTTGAGGTACGGTTCCACTCCATCAAATGAATTGAGAGGCGACACGTATGTTAGGTTGTCTTTCAGGTAGCTTCTAGCAGATTTGAAGTCCCGGCGTTCTATCAATGCCTGTAAGTACTCCATTACGATTTCCTTCGCGCTTTTTGCAGATTCATTTTGACTGTCGTTCACGTAGTTTGATTTTGGATTCATTTCTAATGTATCCATGCCTGTAATAATAACCAACGGGTTATATAACCATTGCGTTATGTGAACATATATTCATACATTCGAAAATCTCGAATGTATCCAAAGCGGTACATCTGAGTACCCTTGAGTGCAATCAGTACTTGCGCGCTAAGAAGGATAGAATCCCTTGGCTGCATCGTGTGTTTTCTGCCAGTCCGGAAGCGTCTTGTGATCGAGCTGGGCCGCAAGGCGATCAAGGTATGCATGCAATCCCGAAGCGAAACGAAGAGCGGTCGGCTTGGTCAGGCGGCTGAAAGTCAGGTTAAGGATAGTACTAGAGTCACCGTCACGTATAAGCTCCCAGCGGATGACAGCTTCAGATTCCCCG
>DATMWK010000047.1:0-7665 GCA_035562555.1 Nitrososphaera sp.
CAGTAACCAGTGCAAGCTATAGAGCCTCACAATGCTAAGTATAGAATGGTTTGACATGATAAGTAGTATGAGCTAGAGACTTTTGCTCAAACATGAATGATATAGGAGAGAAATGGAAGAAAAAACCGTTTGATTTTGATCAGGGATTCAAACTAGGAAGAGGATCTATGTACAGGAATGATGAAATTGTAATCTACCCTCTAAGACAAAAACAGCATTATGTCGATCTTACGTTCAAATGTTATTCCTTCTAAATGAACTGTGATATAATAAGAAAGTTTTTGGATTATTATAGGATATACTCATTCAGCGACCCTGTTATGCAAAATATCTTCAATAACATTTCAAAGACGGAAAGAAAATGAACCTACTCATTCATTGACATCGTAATGAGAAGGTAAAATAAAGGGTTCCTCAGCATGAAGATGACATCATTGTAAAGAGGAAAAATATATTTTGATAGAAAAAGAGAGACACACCAAGAAGTCATTAACAATACTATAAGAGGAGAACCAGAATTATCTCCTCCCTTCATTCAAGTGGAGTTTTCTCTCCTATTTTGTTGCTCTTGTAGTGGTTATTTACAAGGATATATCTGTGCTCAGAATTCCTTCTTTCCTTCGAACTTCTGAGCTATTTATTAGCCGGCATTCCCATTTTCAACGCTCTTCGTCTCATAATTGCCAGAAATGCTATAATTAGTAATGAACTAAGGGCACCAACTAAAAAGATTGTGTTAAATGCCGTATCGTTTGGAACAGTTGTTGTTCCCCCACCCTCAGTAGGAACCTCTGCTACATATAGGCTGATAAATACCCCTGCAATAACCGGACCTATCGCACCTCCTATAATTCTCATAGTGCTGAAGGTAGCTGAGACTACTCCTGTTGATTCTCGTGGCGTGAAGAATATAATTACATTTGCTGCTAATGTTACAAAAGCTCCACCAACTGCAAAAAGTACCAGTGTGCCTGCTACTTGTGGTACAGTAGAGTGATAGAACAAGAGGGCGACAATACCTACAGTCAATATTATCGAGCCAGGAACAATGAATTTTAAGTTTCCATATTTTACAGCTAAAATGCCAGCTATAGGTCCCAGCGCTACAAAAACTAAGGCTTGAGGGAGCTGCAAAAATCCGACTTCAAGTACGCTTAACCCTAAACCATACGGTTCTACAGTTTGACCAAGTGTTGGAATAGTCGAGAAAATGATATATTGAACTATGCCAAGGAGAAGATAGCTTATATTTCCAACTCTAATGATCTTGTGAAATGCTAGTTTTAAGTCAACTAATGGGATTTTGCTTCTCTTTTCAATGATAAAGAAGGCTACAATTGATATAATTCCTACAATTAAGAAAACCCAGAATAATCCAATCGAATCCGGCCACTGGCCCAGAAAAGTAATACTTAACATAAACGTGCTTACAGTTAGTATAAGAGTTATCAGACCAGGTATATCTATTGATTTTCCAAAACGCTTATTGTACTTCTCTTCAATAGCTTTATCTTCAGTGACTTTGGGAGCAAGTTTCCCGACTTTGGGAATAAACTTCCAAAGCAAGAATAAGAACAAAAAGGCAAATGGTATTGCAGTCAAAAATACTGCCTGCCATCCGCCATAAAAAACTACTATGGCACCTAGCACTAAACCTACTGCGCTACCTCCTTGATACATAGACAAAAGCGTGCCTTGAGCCATTGGAAATTTCTCTGGCGGAAAGATATCTCTTGCAATTCGAGTAGAAATTGGAACAACGGCTACGGCTACACCTTGAAGGACTCTAAGACCTAATAATATGTATATGTCCTGTGTAAAAGGCGCTAATATTACTCCTACGGTATAGCATATAAACACCAAAAGCAACATTTTCTTGGGACCATACGTATCCGCAAGTCTGCCTATTACTATGGTGACTGCGGCGCCGGAGACCATATATGCTGTAAGTACCCAACTAATAACCGAATAGTCTGTATCAAAAAATTCAACCATCTCAGGAAATGCAGGGGATAGGGAGGTGTGAACATATAGAATTAAAATAATACTAAATCCCATAATCAAGAGAGGCCCCATCGGAGACTTTGGTGGTTTCAGCATTTGACTGTCTCTTCCAACATTTTCTGGACTTGACAATAGCTCTTATGTAGTCAAGTTATGGCTATTGATATAGATGTCGATCGACCATTGTGGTATATTTTTGTAAGTTATCTTAGTCGTTGAAGCATCGCTATTTAGTATAATTCCTAAAACCTATAATCTGTGAGATATCTCTGCTCGTTCCGACCGTATGCCCAAGAATAGTTGCGAGCTTGAGGATCGATCAAAACTAGGTTTCCATCGAAATAAACTTTATCGGTCAATAGTTCCGTATCATAGTGGATATATGATACTAAAAAATTGTAGATTTGCTAAGTATTGTGCGAAAGTTATATGGTCATATAGCCTCCTATTCTCGCAAGGCTGATATGAGACGTCAATCCAAATATCGAGCTAATACTTATGACCATCTTTGAACAACTGAGAGGGAAATGAAAGATGAGAGGGACGTTCCGTTTTAATATAGATTCACTGCAGAAATTGAAAGCAGGTTCAATGGAGTAACGAAGGCAGACGTTCATGGATCCGTCAAAAGATTTTCTAAACCTGCCACCCTCGCAAACAAGCTTTTGTCTACAAGCACTCTTGCAAACGTAACTCTTAGTAGTCTTCAGCGTATTCATACAGTTAGAGTGATGTGTGATGAATACATACCTTTTGAGAAAGATGCTCAATCATCTTGCAGTCTTGATATTTGTTAATTCTGTCTACGTCTCACTTTATCATATCAACAAACCATCATACCATGTAGAGTATGATATGAAGTTGGTCAAACAACAGATGCAAAATGTTCTCATTACTGCAGCGGCAATCGGCGTTTCATTTGGAGCTATTTCGTTTTTAATTGTGTTTTCGATACAATGGAACCAAAACATTCTGATAGTAATTGCTGGTTTTTTCATTTCTGTTGGCATGGCACGACAGCTTCTTGCCACATCGCTAGACGCTGTAACAACAAATATGAATGCCTTCTTGTCATCTTGGGCATCAACCGTTCTCTTGCTTGCAAGGGATAGACAGACATCAGAATGGGGCGTAATAGAAGCACGCCTGGAGAGGATACTATTAGGGAAGAAGCTTAATTATGATTTGCCTGTTAAACTTCACGGGGTGAAACCAAACTCTCCACAAGTATACAAATATTTGGATGAGAGCAAGTGGGAGTTAGAGTACCAACATGCTATTACAAGTGAGGATCATAGCGGCCTTGCGTTTGCACAACACGCAACCATGCACATGAGGGATAAGTTACAGATATATGATCAGCTGCTAGAAGTACAGGAAAGATGTGGAGGAGTTAACAATCTAGTCCTCATAGCAATAGGTACGCTAATTTGGTTAGTCTCATAGTCCTATATACTATTTGCGCTACTTCAATCCGTAACCATCCTCTCTTCCCTCTCTTCATTTGTTAGTTATTTTCGTACAAGTTTCTTCTGTAAAAATACTGTAATCACAATGATTCCAAAGGCAGCAGAGCAATACTTTCCCATAAACACAATAATTCATGCACATCAAGCGGAGTTGTTATGATATTACAAGCAGTAAAGAATGATAGCAGAATGGTATTTGCGACGGGTAGTGAGCTCAGACCGGTGACAGGTCACTTATGCTGAAACGCATCTAGTATCAGAGTATATAGCAGTAGCTCGAATATGGTCTTGAGTAAAGACACGCATGCAATAATTCCAAAGTCTCTTGTCTCTGGCTTCAATAAAGCTGAGGTATTTCTCAACAAGCCTATTACTGAACTTGGGCAATACATAAGGAGCTAATGGGAAATCGAAAATACGATGTCTCTTTTGTTTTCATAGGATTGTAGAAATACTCCTCCTCACGCATTTTTAGATTTTGATGGGAGTTCCCCCTTTTGCATATGCTCTACAGTAGTATGTCTTTGCATATCGCCGATGTTTTCAAACTCCTTTCCGCAAACTGAGCATTTCGACTTTGGACGACTACTGCGGGATGAGTCGGAATTCGTGGAAGTCATCTTCTTTACATCTTTTGATTGTATCGCTAATAAGAATTTGAGCAGAGTAATCCATAAAGGCTACATGAACGAGATTACTATGATTTTGTCTTGACATTTGAAGAGATACCTAGGACTTGGAAACCGATTCTATCTAAGGCAAATACTTTCCTTGAAAAAACGCAGGCGCATGCCTTGCAAGGTATCAGTCCAGGAGGTTATTATCAAGCCGTATGGGGTAGAGATGCGTCATACATCCTGCGGGACTGGTTTCTGTCTGGCAATGTAGATGGTACCTTAATGCAGCTTGCTCAAATATGGTCTCATCAGATAACTCCAGGCAGAGAAAAGATAGTCTATGGCAGAGGCTCGCCTGAAATGAATTTTACAGCCGAAGTGGCAGACAGCGAAAAGGAAAAGGAATTTGAAGGAGCGATTCCCACTACAATATACCAAGTTGGTTTCTCTGAAACCTATGGCAAAAATCCGGACATTGATTCCACTGCTCTTATGATTTCGACAACATCTTGGATCTTGGGCAATTGGTCACTAAGACATGGAGACATATATGCATCCAAGGATTCACAAGAAAAAGTCGTAGCTTCGAAAGATTCTGCAGACTATGTTTCTGGTCTGATTGCAAAAATTGGAGCGACAGACCCCCTAAAGGTTACACAGTACACAGTTCCTCGTATGATTAAAGCAGTTGACTACCTTTCCAAGCGAGACATCGACGGCGATGGCTTACTAGAACAAAGGCATAACGAAGACTGGATGGATACAGCGCTTCGAGCCGGCAAGACAGTATACAGCCAAGCATGCTGGGTAATCGCTCTAAATGATCTTTCTATTCTGCTATCAAATCTAGGGCAAGATGCCGAAGCGAATAGAATCAGGCAATTAAGAGACAGGGCGATGGACTCGGTGGAGCAGAAAATGTGGTCACAGAAGGATGGTTGCTACATGAATTTGCAAGAAACAAAAAACGGCGACTATCGTGAAACACTTACCGAAGACACGTCCTTCTATTTGGCAGCAATGACTGCAGACACAGAGCAAAATAACTTAAGGATGCTGCAAAAAGAAGCTCTTGCCAATCAACAGCCACCCAAACCACTTGACTCCAGGCTAGCTCGCAGAGCATCAAGCACCCTTGAAGCCATAAAAAGCAGAATGTGGAAGGGAAAATGGCCTCTGGTCACAGAAGGCTTTTTGGAAGAAACCGGCCCTTGGATACTTAAACCGTTTGAATATCACAATCAGACCTGCTGGCCTTGGATTGCAGCAGTGGAGATGTTAGCAAGAGCAAGATTCGATAGAATTGAGGATTGCGATACCATGATGTCTGCCTTTACATCGCAAGTAGGAGACCCTCACCCACTTGCGTTCTACGAATGGATAGATCCTAACACAGAGCAGGGACATGGTGCCTTTCCATTTAGGACAGGGATATCAACTATGAGAATAATGGTTATTGGATTCCTTTTCAAAGTAATGAGGGAATACTCTCCTTCCTCATCATCACTACAACAGTTTCTCGATGATATTGTTCGAAAAAGAGATGCATCAGAAGGCAAAAGTGCAGCCTGACTAAATTGCAACTCAATATAATTTTTTACACTTCTGATGTTAGTTTTTGGTTCATACAACTCTTGTTTGTAGGATCAAGCAAATTAAACTCCTGAATGAACGTGTTTATTTGAGCTTTAAGGCATGCTCTGATTTCCTTGGCCTGAGAGGCTGGATCTCTCCTATAATAGGTATTCGATCTGCACCCATAGGTTTGAGTTCATCTTTCTTTTGTGCATCCTGCTTTCAACTATGCAGATTGGAGCGTTTGTTATCTTATATATCTCCGATTGACACTATAAGGACTCGATGCTTTTAACTAGCAAGAGCAAATGTTCTAGGGTCCAGTAAGTTAAATTCTTCAAGAAAGGCATTCAACCTCTCTTCTGGTACATTACGTAAATCTATCTCGCCTTTTCTTATTTTGTCCAGAGTATTAATCGCTTTTTTGAATCGTTCTATGCTCATTACTAATCCATAGTAGTCTTTTACTCTTTGTAGCGTAGTCTCATAATGATCTTTATATCCTGATGCCGTGGCATCAGATATCAGCGCTACATCATATCCGATGTTAAATCCATCTCTTAATGATGTCTCTACACAAATCGAAGTATCGATGCCAGTAAAAACTAGCAAGTTAATGCCTTCGCTCTGAAGCCAGACTCGGAATTCTGTATCCTGGAAAGCAGAATCTCTTCGTTTGATAACTACTGGATCATTCTCTTTAGGCTTTAGCTCGTCAATCGTAACCCCATCCCAAGTGCCTCTGATACAGATCGGAAACTTCAGTCGCTCTTGCCTTGATTTTGGTAGAAAGTTATGGATTTTTGTTAGCACGTCAATTCCGCTAGCCTCCTTAACCGCTTCAGTGTAAAAGATAGGAATTTCCATATTCCTGCAGAATTCGATGAGATCCGTCAGCTTTGGTATTATCTCTCTGTAATTGGAGGTGTTCATCCCTAATTTATCATAGGAACCACCTTTGCTAACAAAACCATTCTGCATATCTACAACGATCAAAGCAGGTACAACTTTACGTCCTGATGGAAAAACGGCTTGAAACAATTTTTTTCTCTCTGATGTTTAAGATACAGAGTGTATATATAAGAGTACCATCCTGACCCTGCACTCACAAAAATACAACACAGCAACGTAGAATGGAGGAGGAGGCCAAGAAGACGGTTCAGTTAAGTCTCTCTCTCTAAAACACGAGCTCGTCAGTTGAAAGCGTCCGGGCACAATATCTGCACTTAAGCACCACTTTTTCCTTATCGATGACATCTATCAGAGATCTTATTTCTTCGCCGCTATTTGTAATACATTTTAGGTTAGGACACTTGAAGATCCCGACTATTGAATTAGGCATCTGGATCTTACGCTTTTCCAACAGCTTATAATCGCGTATGATGTTGATTGTCGATCGCGGGGCAATGAGTGCAAGCTTGTTGGTTTCACCTGTTTCCAGGAATCTATTTTCGACCTTTATGATGTCCTTCTTTCCATGCTTGCTACTTGGCACATTGAGTGCGACAGTGATCACATTGCCCTCCTTGCCAGTGATGTTCAATGCTCGTAAAACCAGAAGTGCCTTGCCAGCTTCAATATGATCTATTACTGTACCGTCTTTTATTCTGCGTACAAGAAGCCGGCTCGTATCGGACATTTCTCTAGTGTCAATGCGTGTGCTTCTAGGTACAATATCAGCATACCGATGAAGTAGCATACAAAAGAGAGATATGTAACGATACATTGATTATTACGCTGCGTTAATAGCTATATTTGTGGGATTATTCAATCGCTGGAAACCAAAGGGAAAAATGTACAGTCTGAGATGCACACAGTGTGGTGCGGGATTCTTGTCCAGCTACAACCTTGAAGCCCCTATATGTGGCAAGTGTCTCCAAAAGGCCAAATCTTTAGATTCTACTATAGATCACGAAAAGGCCTGCGCTAAATGCGGCACACAAGGCGTAATCTATGGTAAAGAATACTGCCATTCGTGCTACTTTGGATTTCAGAGGAAG
>DATMWK010000048.1:0-32021 GCA_035562555.1 Nitrososphaera sp.
AATCCTTCTAGCTCTGTGTTAAAGAGATAGAACGTCTTGTTATTTGAAGCAGAGGCAGTTGTCTGATTTGTTGTTGACGGTGTTGTACCTGTAATAGTATTTTCTTGCTGCGCTGCGGCTTGTTGTTGTCCTGATGGAAATGTCGTAAATATGCTCGTTGCGGCTCCAAGGGTAAAAATAGCGGCTACTGCTGCGACGACAAATATACTTACAACTCTTGGGTTAATCATCGTGAGCAATAACATCTGAGTTTATCTATAAGAATATCTAGACGAATCTCAAGCTTGGGACCCAAGCTTGAGACTAACATTTTACTCACGCTGATGACTGGGTTCGACATACGTTTTACTTCTTGAAATATCTTCAATCGTGACTTCCTTGAAATAAGTTTTCTTCAGCCATTATCTACTAGATATATTACTAGAACCGCAATCAATAACAAAATAAGCAAGTGTTTGGCATCTGTTATAGTTAGTACTATGACTGTAATCGTCATGCGGGACAGGTTCAAGCATGCGATACTTACTGCTTTAGCTGATGACGAAATGGTAAGAATTTTAGACTGCGCAACGTTACACTCAACATCTGTAAATGAGGTAATCAGACATACAGGAATCTCACATAGTACAGCATATAGGAAGATCAAGTGGATGCTTGAAGAAGGGTTACTCTTTACTGAAAAGATAAGCATAACCGACGACGGAAAAAAATTCAGCTTATTTAGAAGCACATTGAGGTCAATCGTTACAAAATATGAGCAGGGAAAAATTATTGTCCAAGTTGAATACAACATTGATGTGATTGAAAGGACTGCTGAGCGGTTGTTCTCTCTAAGTTCTGACTAACTTTCTTGCAAGGCGTCTGCTATCCTTTTGCCACTCTTTTCTGAGAGGTAGAATCTCATCCAGAGCATGGCACTAAACATTGCCATTGCTAAGACATGAACATACGCCCCTATTTCACTGGTTGAAAACAGCTCGACAACTCCTTCTTCTCCAAGTAAATCTACTATTTCGCCTATCATCCATATGAGGATAAATATTGATATCTGGAACTGAAAACTCTTAATGTTTCTTGATCTTGTAGTAAGCCACGCAAATATCCCCAGGGCAATTAAGAGCAAGACAAGCGTGAGGTTGCCAAAGGGCGAGGAAAAGAGTACTTCTGTTATTTTCCAGTCGCCTCCTCCTGCTTTTTCTTCTTCTTGTACGACACATCAAGATAGGTTACACCAAATGCAATAAGCACGATTATGGACACGGGCTCAAACGCACTGTCTGCTAACGATTCGATTCCTTGCATCCTAACCACGTGATATATCCCATGCACCACGATAAACGCTGTGAGCGCGATGGTCAGCTTGCTAATATCTCCCTTCAGTTTCAGGCTCAAATAGGCTGGGATTATAGCTGCAAAAAATATCATAACCGCACTCACTAGGTCGAGCCAGCTTTCAATAGCCAATTTTACCTTATTGTTCTTCGAATCGCCTGTTATAATACTTCTAGCATTAATCCCAAACCTGAAATTCAAGGTTGGGAATTAACTCTAACCCTAGGTTTAGCGTAGAAGGCTCAACATTCATGAAGATAAAATACCTGCGGCCAAGCGGCTTCTAGTAATAACAACTCGAGACCTGAGCATGGCACTTGCTTCGATTTTGGAGCAGTCGGCTACATCTGAGTTACCCAAAGCTTCATGATCATGAACTGGGATCACATCTCAGAGGAGCAGATATAACATTGAAAGCCTCCAAAGGCTTAAACTATAAGGAAAAGGCTGGTCCTCTGAATAATAATAAAAAAGAGAGGAAAGCAGTATCGACCTTTCCTAGGTTAAACCTGCTGAGATATTCGTATTAAGGTAAGTTAGAAGAGTTTTAAAGATTATACAAGACACTAGCCAACAATATTGTAGGCTACCCAATCAATCTAACAAGAGCAAATCCAACAATAAATCCAAGGACAGCCCCAAACGTGGGCAGCCATTTTCTTTCCTTGTGAGCTTTTGGAATCATGTCGTAAAACAGCATATAGAAAATGCCACCCGCTGAGATTGCAAGGGTCAGTGCAATAACAACCTGCATACCCTGGACGAAGAACAAGCCTATTAGTCCAAGAACAATTGGAATCACTGATACAAACCCGATAGCAATCAAGGCCTTCCTTTTACTACCTCTAAAGGCTGTTGTCTCGCCAGAAGTCATTTCACGAAATGAGGCAATTCCTTCTGGGACATTTTGTATACCAATAAGCAGCGCAATCACAAATCCCGCACCGCTAGCTACTGAAGCTCCTATTGCAAGTGACTCGGGAATAGAATCAAGACCTATACCAAGTAAAATGCCAGCTCCTCCGCCCTTCTTCTCCGCAATTACATCTGCAATGGTAAAAACTACCGAACCAGCTACAAAGGCGCCCAAAGTCATGATAATTCCCAAGGTTTTTTCTGCTTCAATTACCATTCCAAAAATGGCAGCAGATATTAGGATTCCTGCACCAAAAGCAGTAAAAATCAATACTAGTCTAACGCTGAAGTTGACGTAACTCGCTATGAGACCGCCTACAAACGAGGTGCCTCCTGCAAATGCGCATATTGCAACAACACTTAGTATGTCTATAATGTCAATGCCTGGCAATGTTATGTTGGCTTCTTGATAGCCCATCTCTATACATACTTTCTTTTTCGAGCATCAACTAAATTGCACCTATGCCTGAGGGACGTGATATGCAAGATACTAGAGGCTCTATCTTCACTTATCGTCGGTAGCCAACCCTTATACTCTTTATTCTATGGAGTCCACCTTTGTATGATCCAAACGCGGCTAGATTCTTCAAGAGGACTCAGTTTTCTTTTAGCAAAATAAAATCGATTCTCTTTCCATAATGGTCTACTGCGCTATTTTCCCTATGTCAAATCTAGTGACATCGTACTGATAAGACGAAATCGAGGTTTTACGCATTCGAGGTCTCGAAATTACCTCTTATATCCACGGTCTCTTTAATCGTATTCACTTCTCCTTCAACTTTCCATCTCCCACCATTTAGATGTGATAACCTAGGAGCAGATGTCCACATTGTTCCTTCAGCCATGACCTTCGCAATTCCTCTTTGGTTTGGAGTTGACTGAGTTCCAGTTCCTGTTCCCACAATAGATTCGCTTTTGTTTGTCATGTGCAGGTACCTTATGGTCAAGGTTGCGCTCCCATCTGCTAACATTGTTCCTTCAACTGTATCCCAATGAACTCCAGAATAGTGTTTTCCCCTAACCTGTCCCTTATCGTTGCTCTCGATCCGGAGAGTTTCATTTGCGATATCTATGATCTTTGTGGTTGTTGCTGCGGCCTTTATGATGATATCATACTTTGCAGAAGAAGACCGTTTCGTTGAAGAGGTTTTAGCCATATCTAGACCATGGGTATCGTGACTCTAATTGTTTTTGGTTAATTATAGCAGAACAGAGGCAAAAAGCTGATCAGTAGCTAAAAAGATGTAGCTACTCGACAGAGCGCCTGGTAAATGATAGGACCAGCAAGATTACCTACGCTTGCAATGCAGTTACTCCGGGTTCCTTTGGAGCCCTCATTAGAAATAATAATAATAAAGGAAATTTGTGGTGCTTTTTTTATTGATATTCTTCTTTTACATCCTTTCCATACTTCAGAACCAATTTGTGCAATTTAGGATCAATAATGAAATTGCAATATGGTGCATCTTGATTGTTATCGTAATAATTTTTGTGATAATTCTCTGCCTCATAAAAATTATTAAAAGGAGTAATTTCTGTCACAATGGGAGCCTTGTAAACACCTTCTTTTTCAAGCTCCTTTTTTGATTTCTCAGCAATCTCTTTTTGTTTCTGGTCATGATAAAAGATCGCAGATCGGTATTGCGTACCAACATCGTTGCCTTGTCTATTGAGTGTGGTTGGATCGTGTGTATGCCAGAAAACGTCAAGTATTCTTTCAAAAGGTATAACTTTGGGATCAAATTCTATCTGGATTGATTCCGCGTGCCCAGTTTTTCCTGTGCACACTTGGTCATAGGAAGGATTCCTCATTATTCCTCCTGAATAACCTGGTAAAATCGATTTGACACCTTTGAGTCTTTTGAAGATTGCTTCGCTGCACCAGAAACATCCATTAGCAAGTGTTGCGACCTCAAGCTTGTCACTCATTTACTATTTTTGGCAACTCCTTTCCCTTTGGGATAAAGCGTATAGATAGTGAATTGACACAATGTCGAGTGTTTTTATTTGTGAAACCCTCCCCGAGAAATTCATGTCCTAAATGTCCACCACAGTTTGTACATTGTATTTCTATTCTTATGCCGTCAGGATCTGGTATGCGTTCAATAGCATTAGGGAAGCTTTCATCAAAGCTTGGCCACCCACATCCTGCATCAAACTTGCTTCTAGAAGAAAAAAGAGGGGCGTTGCATCTCCGACAGATAAATGTCCCCTCCTCGAAAAAATCATCATACTCGCCAGTGAAAGGTGCTTCTGTCGCTTTATCTACTATAACTCTTATCTGTTCTGGAGTCAGTTTATTATAATTCATCTGACTCTATAACCCCTTTAGCATATTTTTGAAGTCTCCTATAATATATCTCATATGTTATTGCATGATTGAGTTGAACGGAGAAGGAAAATTAGGTGCAAATGTTCAAACACTCATCTTTACATCGCAGTCTCTTTTAGTAATATATGGCGCCTATACCTTCGTCCAATCGTTTGATGTTTCATAGTCTAGAAGATAGAGAGCCAGTTAATACACTTGGCGTTTGATGTCGTTACTTGCCGCAGGTTACATACGAATTGTTTTTGCACTCAAAATATAGCCGCCCATCTGTGATACATTACCTTTTTGTGTCCAAAGAGGTGAATGTAATGGATGTGACAGTAGAGTATCATTAGAGGATAATAATAGAGGACAATAGCTATCTTGTGCAGTTGTCGATAATGACATTGCACTTAGCGATGAGGACAACGATCGTAAAAACAAGATACTAGAAAATATATGAGAAGATTTATCGATAAATAGTCACAGCTTCATAAGTAGTAATTTAAGACATAAAAGCAAAGACTTGTGCAAGTTATGTCTTTGAATTCTCTGCAACCCTAAATTATTTGTCGAGGGATCGTTCTTGAAAGCGCAAGAGAATAACGAACTAACCTTGCGCTGCTAACTTAGCGACATCGAGCGCAGCGCTATTTTCTATATTGTTATTTCCATACTGTTTTTAGCCATGTAAGTGCAATACCTCTTGCAGTTACAATATGGCGATACGATATAGATGTGTCCACTGCAACATTGTCTTAAGCGGGGAAGGCGCTTCTAGGCATTACCTTGCCAACCCCACCCACAAGCTGGAGAAGCTACCTCCTCCAGTAAAGCCAGTGAAAAACACACGCTAGCTATTCCCTGATACTTTCTAGAGTGGAAACTACCTGCCACAACATAGTGCGTATATGTGACTGCATCTGAGGGCTTTGAGTTGCACTATCAAGCAGACTTATTGCATTTGCAGCCCTCACCGAGAGGCTCCCACTCTTCTCATCCTTAAGTGCAAGAAGCACTTCTTTTATCATATTTCGAATACTCTTCTGGATATCGCTGTTTCTTGTAATTGAGTCCAAAGTTTCAATGGCGCGAGCCAAGCGCTGTTGATTTTCTTTTTCTTTAAGTTCCCTTTTGGATGATGTCATTATGCAGGCCTCCAAACGACTGCTTATCTACCTGTTAGTTGCTTTTGAATGTTTTTGTGGTCGCCTATCTCAAAGTGACTTGCCTATGCGGCGTCCAATGATCATCATCTCTTAAGCCTTTTCTAAATGAAGGAAAAAGATCCGGCATTCGTCATTTTCCTGCTACTGTTTTTCACAAGGAGCGCTCGCTGCACTTTAGAAGCATATGCCCAGACACTCTAGATATAGTCTCTATATTTGAAATACATGACGCCGTTGTAACTATCTATCTTAAAAGCCCTGTTATCCATATATTGAGGTTAACCTATCTTCGTAAATGGTGGCAGAAGAGCAACTAAAGTGCAACATTTGCGGTGGCATTACGGTGAGCGCAAGCCAAGCTAAGCAACACGAATCAACGTCTGCTCATGAAAAGAATAAGTCGAAGCTAGAGCAAGAGCTCAGTGCTGTAAGGATGGAAAAGTATCAAAATGACACATCCGTGGTTATGAGTTGGGAGAGGAGCTGTTTATGACTCTACTATTTCACGATCATCACAGAGCACTTTGCATGGTGCAGCACCTTATTTGAGATGCTGCCGAGTACCATCTCTTTGAACCTCCCAAGGCCTCGTCTGCCGATGATTATGGTATCAAAGCCTTCCTTGTGAGCATGCCCGACTATGTTGGAGGCTGCATCACCCTCGGCAATGATTGTCTCTATTTTGACATCGCTTTTCTCAGCTATTTGCTTGCAGTTGTCCAAGATTTTTGCCGACTCTGCCCTGAACTGGGCAAAGAGGTCGTTGAGCAACTTTTGTGACTCGACGTATACCGTCGGAGGGTTTTCTATTACATTCATCGCAGTTATATCGGCACCTATTTTTTTTGCAAGGTAAATTGCGTGGTCAAGGGCACGAAGAGAGTTTTGAGACCCATCTACTGGGACCAGTATCTTTGAAAGCATATGTGCCCTTACATAGTATTAGTAAAAAATATTATTTTAATGCAGAGCCTGATCCTGTGGCAGAAGGAACTGGATGAAGATGCTTATGATATATAGAGCAGCGAGCATTATTCCCACCCTTAGGCCTATTTCTTTCCTAAGAAACATCGGTATAAGTGCGAGAATAGTGACCACTGTCACCAAGATCATTTGGTATTGCAGAATTGGGTCCGCTGGGATGTTAGCATAAAAACCTCCGTGATACATTGCTCCGAATACTGCCACGGCGAGCAACAGGCTATTGTTAAGGACCTTTGAGCCAAGTACGTTTGCGACTGCTATTGATGCGCCAGCCGCTCCTTTCCTTGCAAGAAGCATCATCGAAATTTTCTCCGGCATTTCCCCGGCTATGGGGCTGATTATTACTGCAAGGACAATAACAGAAATACCTACTTCAACGGAGAACTCTTGAAGAGAATGTATGAATGGTTCTGCTCCAAAAAATATGCCTGCTGTGCCGGCAGCAAAAGCTAACGCAGCCTTTAATAATTCCCTGCTGGGGCCTTTTTCTGGCAGGCTTTCTTCAACCTTCACGACTTTGTGGTCTGGATGATTGCCGATCTCTTTCTCTTGCTTTATCTTTGCCATCTTTTTTTCAGTTCTCATTTCCATTAAGGCCATAGCAAGGTAGGCTCCAAACATGGCGGCAAAGATAAAGCCGTCGATAAAGTTGTAGCCGTCTATGAACAGAGCTGCACTGATGACAGCAGTTGCGAGCAGGAATAGCTTGTCGAGCTTGAATGTAGCGACATTCACACCTTTGAGCGGCGCTTTTGACAGGCGGGTCGTGGCTATAATAAGCATTATCGAGAGACCTAGTGTCATCATCAAAAGGTTGCTCCCAAGGCCTGAACCTATCGCTGCCCCGTAAAGGCCTCCTGCTGCGGCATAAATGACTATGGCGATCTCGGGAAGAGTAGTCGCAACACTCAGCAGTGTCCGCCCTATAAATTTTGCACCATATTTTTTTGACAGATGCTCAGCCCCATATGCAAGTACAAAGCTTGCAACAGTAAGCTCCGAGAGCCACAAAAGCATCGTCAAAAGGTTTTCTGCCAAGCTAGTGTTGCTAGTCGGCACAGACTTAATATAAACTAGTTAGCGGGCAAACAATTGAACCCGAATATTATTTAACTTTCTTACTATCAACTCTTTTCGAGCTTCTGTATGAAACAAATTAGGTAGGAGTTAATTTGTAGTATTGCCTATATTATATTGGTGTGATTTCAAATATTGTTCATATTAGTCTTAATGCTCGAGGAGGTGGCGAGCGTCTTGCGCTCGCCACGATAAAGGCTATTTCATCGATGGGAATTGATGTTGAGCTCTCTACAGTTGAAAAGCCGGATATGTCATTGATACAAGATACCTTTGGTACAAGCCTAGACGGAGATATCAAAAAGATTAGAACGCTCAATATCCTCCAAAAATATAGCGCGCGCAATTATAGCCTTACGGTTAACACTCATGGTGATATGCTTCCATTTTACCACAAAGACTTCAACAAGAAGAATGCTATAACATATTGCCACTATCCTATTGCAAGTTACTTGATTGACTGCGCTGAACCTGATTACTTAGCTGTCCTGCAGAACATGTGCCTTGTAGGTATGACATCGGCAGCACACAATGGGTATTACGATACGGTCAGAAGTGCTTACATCAAAATGTTGTTAAACTCTACTGTGCTTACTAACTCCGAATTTAGCCGCAAGGCTATCTTTAAGACATTTGGCGTGGATTCGACCATTATACCTCCACCTGTCGATGTCGATATATTCCGTGACAGATGCCTAGCATCAAACATCCGCGATGACTCTATCTTGATAATCTCTCGCATCCACCCAACTAAAAAGATAGAGAACGCCATACATCTTGCCAAGCTGCTGCGTCAAAATAATGTAGGTATATGCATGAATATTGTAGGAAATATGCTACCTGACGGCATTGGATACTTCAATTATCTTAAGGATCTTGTAAGGAATTATGGCTTAGAGGATTTTGTCAGATTTGAGATAAATGTCAGGTTTGATAGGCTGCTCGATCTCATGTGCAGGTCAAAGGTCTATGTTCACCCGCTACCGGGAGAACCATTTGGAATATCTACTGTGGAAGCGATGAGCGCAGGCATCATTCCAGTAGTTCCAGACATAGGAGGACATACAGAATTTGTTCCAGCAAAGTACCAATTCCATACCTACAGGGAAGGAGTACAAGCCGTGGCAGCAGCACTTGCTGCACCTTCATCAGAACGAATCAAGTTAAGCCACTCGACACAGAAGTACTCCGCTACAAATTATGTCAAGAAATTCCAACAAATATTAGTCGAAGTTATGGATATTGGTAAAAAGCATCTGGAATCAAAGCCTATTATTTCACTTTCAAAGAGGCAACCGGAATTTAAGGGCACCTGATCTAGAGAGCCCTTGTATATACATATGCTGTGTCAAGTATCTGGTCTGTGGTCCAAAGCGTCGGCAAAGAGATGGTGCCTATAAGTTTCAGACCAAAGTTTGCAATGATGTTTCCCCATCCCCAGCCCGTATGGTCTCTTGTAAGAGATTTCATGACATGGCTTCCCATGAAGTTAAAGCCAGCATTGTGCTTCATCTTCTCAATTGAAAGCACCTTTCGAATGACGCTGTTTGCAAGCATTTCTCCCATTTCCGGCAGCCCAGAGATAAAGAATATGGGCTTTGAGAGCTCCAAGGTGCAGTAATCAAAGCGTGTAGCATCTGCCCTTATCACGTTGTAGTTGACGCCTGTCCTGTGTAACACTGCATCTTGAAGTTCTACAAGCTCGTCATCGATCTCTATGCCATATGAATCCATTCCGAGGAGACTTGCACAATACGCTATTCTACCATCGCCAGAACCCACATCGATCAGCTGATCGAACCCGAGGAACTTTGCTTCCAGCGCAAGGGTGAATGCAGATAGCATCCACGTAGGGTAGAATGGTTGATAACTTGTGTCATGTTTTTTACTGCTAAGCCAATAATTATTAATGTCACCTTCGTAAATCCTGCAGGAAACTCGAGAGATCTCTATATCGTGTGAATTAAAGTATATTGGATTGGCTATTGCGAATTTGTGTAAAGAGTCAAGCACATCATTTGCAATGGGCAAAGACTTGGAATAGTATCGGGGTATGATTTCAGTGAGCAGGCTTCTCCTACTTTTGTAGTCTCGAACAAATTGGTTCTTCAGGAGGCCTACTGCTTCTGGGATGAAACGATCAATTGTCATTTCTTTTCCCTTAGTACACCGATTCTGCGCTTGGACGTAAACCTCTTCTGATGCTTGTACGGCCACATTCTTTACAACGATAGAGCCTTCTGCGCTTATAGGTGTAGATGCCTTCCGGATCCTGAATCATCTCATGATGTGTTTTTACCATGCATCGGTCACAAAAGCGAAGCTCTGTTGACAAAATATATGTCTCTAGGGAAAATTGCATACTTTCGGATATATATCTTGGATCATCAATTTTATATTAAAAGAGGTCAACTTTAAGATATTTGCTGTAATTTTTCCTACTACTCTTTTTTGCTGCATCTGATTTATTCAAAAGAAAACAGTCCTCGAAGGGAAATATCCTGCAACACAACAACTTTTCCTTGCTTACCAACAAATTAAGGAGAAGTTTACAATTCATATCATCACACACTATCTCTTGCCTATTCCCATAATGCATTACGAAAGTAAATTTTTATAACTCAATGAAGCGCCTTGACCCTGTAGTCATGTGGTCAAGTGTGGTGCTATTTGTACTCACCTTTGTAGTCTTTGGACTCTTGCTGGGATTTGCAGCAGTTTACAATACAAATCAAGAGGGGCAGACAGGGAGCGCCGTGGTGACAGGTCAAAACGTAAGTGGCAATGCAAGTCAAGGCAATCAATCTAGCAGTCCTGGTGTTAATGAAAAAATCAGCTAGCAAAAAAGACACACCCCTGACAGCAAAATTTCTTACTTTTTCAATTTCCTTGCCAAAAGCTCTGGCACCTCTGCTGGACGCTTTGCAACTGGTACGTTTGCTCGTGCATAATTGGCGACTTTTGATTCTGCAGACCCATAGTTGCCGTATACTATTGCACCAGCATGGCCCATTCTCTTCTCCTTGGGAGCTGCTCGTCCTGCAATATATGCGATAACAGGTTTGATGAAGTTTGTCTTTATAATATACTGAGCCAACTGCTCCTCGGCATCCCCGCCTATCTCGCCTACTACTACAACTGCTTCAACATCGGCTCTGTCTCTCACAAGGTCAAATGCTTCAATAAGATTTGTACCATTGATTGGATCGCCTCCAATTCCAAGGCACAGCCTCTGCCCAAATCCCTTACTTGTTAGGTTGTATGAGACATCATACATCAAGGTTCCGCTACGAGAGAAAACTACGGTAGTTCCTGCCCTGAAAGGCTGTGCGGGCATTATGCCTACCTTCATTAGTTCTGGCACAATGACACCAGGAGTATTTGGTCCGATCATTCTTGCACCGTTTTTTCGTGCATATTCTAAAACTTTTATTGAGTCTATAATTGGAATATGTTCCGGTATTGCGACAAGTAGCTTAATGCCGCTGTCAATTGCTTCTAATGCGGCCTTGAGGAAAAACGGCGCAGGAACAAAAATGCCAGATATTTGTGCGCCGGTGGCCTTAACAGCTTCACTCATGGTATTGTACACAGGTATTCCTTCAAAAATCTGTCCTCCCTTACCTGGAGTTACACCCGCAGGAATGTTTGTTCCATAGGCCTTCATGAGCCTGGTGTGCGTTGATCCATAGCTCCCAGTCATGCCTTGTATTATAACTGGCTTTCTCCCAAAGTCCTTATCTCCCTCGGTTCCAACAAGTATGTCAAATATGTTGAACGTTTTTTCCACAGTTGTCGTCATCTTGGTCTCCTGCTATTGTTTACAGCCGATACCGCAGATTGTATTGCCTCTTCCACTGTATTATAGAGGTTTGCCTTACTGCCCTTGAGCATTTCCCTTGCCTTCTCTGAATCAGCTCCAGAGATCCTTGCAAACACGGGCACGTTCATGAGGTTGTTGTTGTACGCATCCACTATTGCCTGTGCTACAAGGTTGGTTCTTACAATGCCCCCAAAGAGGTTCACTAGTATTGCTTCAACCCTCTCGATCTTGCTTATCACTTTTAGTGCCTCATAGATGGTCTCAGTGGTGGCTCTTCCTCCAAAGTCCAAGAACGCGCCTGCTCTGCCACCAGCATCTGAGACCATGTCAAGGGTCGACATTACAAGGCCTGCTCCATTGCCAATAATCGCTATGTTTCCATCTAGCTCGACCAGAGAAAAGCCACTTACTTCTGCCTGCCTTTCAAGCTCTGATACATACTCGTACTTTTTAAGCTCTGGATGTCGAAACATTGCATTATCATCAATTATCACTTTTGCGTCAAGGGCCAGCAGAGAACCATCTTGTAGAACCGCAACAGGATTTATCTCTGCCAGCTCTGCCTCTTTTTCATTTACCAGCTTTGAGAGTTTGGTTGTAAAGTCCACAAAAGAAACGACAGTTTCTCCTGTTAGACCCAATTTTGTGGCAGTTTCCTCGGCCTCATGAGGACTCAGACCATCGATTGGCAGGTCAATCATCACTTTGCTCCCTGCGTTTTCAATCTCAATGCCACCTTGTGCCGAAGATATTAGTGAGTAACATCGCTTGCTCCTATTCAGAAACAGTGACAGGTACAATTCTTTTTTGATATCTGCCATTTCTTCAAGTAGGATCCCTCGAGGAAATTCTCCCTTTACTTCTTTGTGCAAGAGCTCATTGAACTTGGGCTCAAGTTCAGCTTCACTATTACATTTTATGATAGCTCCTGCCTTGCCTCTTCCTCCTACCGTAAGCTGCGATTTGATTAGGAGTGGATAGCCAAGTTTGTTCCCACCTTCCTTTGCTTCATCTATCGTGTGAGCAAGATGCGACCTTGGTACCCTAATTCCAAATTCATCAAAAAGCTCTTTTCCTTGGTATTCTAGCAATCTCATATTTTGAGCAAACAATCAATTATCGCTATTTATAAATCAAATTACCCTTTTCTATTGAAAGTATACCGAATTATGCTATATCTGATCCTGTGGTATCTAGGAGAGGTATCTTTTGAAATTCTTTTCAAAAAAGCCAGGCCCCAACAGATGAAATTGAATCAGATGACTGTTGCTACTATCTTGCTTCAGTTCTTGGAGGTTATAATTTTTTGTGAATAACAGGTAAGACAAAAAAAGCTTCTTGCGTTGTGATTATACTATACTTAATCTTAGTGATGTAAGGCCCTTCTTTCTTAGAGCTTTGGCAGTATTATAGCAGATAGGCAGAGGGAAAGGAAGTCTGGTGCAAAGGCTGATAAAGCAGTAGAATCCAACGTTTATCATGTTGTCTTTCTTTGCATTAGGCCGGTTGTGATGTCTACACCCATTATGTCCCTTTCTGCCCAGTCTTGTGGGCACTATCCCTGCTCATATTTCTATCCTAGATTCTCGCCTTAACTTCCCCTTGCTGCCTCCGTTGCATCTTTGTTATTGCAAGATAAATGAGTGAAGCAGCAGCAAGGCTCGGTATTGTTGCACCTATAGCCGGCAGCTGTGGTATATAGATGGGCGAAAGGGGAGACAGTATGTAATTTAGCAGGGCTCCAAGAGTCCATGCAATTATTGCAGATACTCTAATGCCTAGCCTATTTTGAGGCACATATAGCATCTGCTCCGTGTATTTTTGCCTCTTTACGATGTAATAGTCTGTGAGCACGACTCCAAAAAGTGGAACAAATATTGCTCCTATCAAAAGCAGGAACAATTCATACTGTTCGATAGAAACCACCATTGCCAGCACTGCACTGAGTGCGGTGAACCCAACGATAAGGTGCTTTTGGCTAATCTTTGGAAATATGTCCTGTGTTGATACCGATGCGGAATAGACATCTGCGAAGGCATTGTCAGCTTCATCGACTATTAAAAGTAGCATCAAAAAGCCAAAGAACATGGCCTGTATGGCAACCACAATCGCGAGGACGTCAGATGTTCCAAGCAGAACGCCGCCAAAGTAAAACAGAATGTTTGTCATTGTAAAACCAATGAATGTTCCCCATAGCGCGCTTTTGCTTTTCTTAGAAAACCTGTTATAGTCAGCTACTAGGGGCATCCACGATACAGGCATTGCTATAACAAGGTCAAGTGCAGAAAAGAATGACAAGCCTTCTCCAGGTGATGAAATAATAGCGGTAATGTCTGCCGAGTTTATTAGATTGAAAATTATTATTGCAGATGTCCCATATGCTATCCATACGGCAAACTTGCCGATCCATTGCCTTGCGACATTGAGCGGTCCCGTGATTCCAAGAAGCGCCACAAGTACTCCAAATATTGCTGCCCAGAAGTAGTAAGGCACCATACTACCGGTCAGCATATCTGCTGCTCTTGCCATTATCATAATTTCAAATGTAGTCCAACCTACCAGTTGCATGATATTGAGTATTGCAGGCAGGTACGAGCCCCTGATACCAAATGCCGGCCGCATTGTTATGAGCGATGGTATCCCGTGATCGCTTCCTATCTTGCCTGCTAAGGCAAGCAGAATTGATCCTGCAGCCGACCCGACAATGATTGCAAAAATAGCATCAAGAAAGCTTGCTTCGGAAAGAAATGAGCCAGCAGAGAGAACTAGTAATCCGACGCCGAGGCTCGACCATAAAATGAAGTAATCTAGCCCACCAAGCATTTTGTACTTGTCAGGCACTGGTTTGATGCCCCATTCTGGTGTCTTAAGTATTACCAAACTTATCGATCACAAGAAAGATAGCATCAATAATAGTCTATTGTTTCAGGATTCTCTGTATATTAATGAATGTCTCTAATGACTGAGCATTTATATTTTTGAGATGTATTCTGTGGTTTTATAGGTTCAGCTTTTGACTAGCCTATAATCTAATCGCGGCAAAGTTCTATTAGACAAAAAGTAAATCTTCTATTATCATCATAATAGAACAGATAGAACATTGAATATCTCCTCTGCTACTGAAGAGTTTATAGAAAGAGCAAGAGTTGCAAGGTTAGCAACAATAGATTCCGAATTCAAGCCTCACTTAGTGCCGGTAGTCTTTGTATTTGACGACAATCATTTTTTTATACCTATAGATGAAAAAAGAAAAACAGCTAAACCTGAGAAGTTAAAAAGAGTAAGGAACATACAGCATAATCCTAATGTTGCCCTGCTGATCGACCATTACGATGAAGATTGGACAAAGCTGGCCTTTGTAATGATACAAGGAGAAGCATCGGTCGCAAGTAAAAAAGAAGAAAACATTCAGGTGAGACAAGCTTACAAAAAGCTCATGACAAAATATGTCCAATATCAAAAGGTGGGAGTAGGGGAAATGTGCATCATAATAAAGCCAAAGAAAGTAGCATCATGGGGCGATTGCTGAATTTGAAACGATATAAATTTTTTGTTCCAATTATGACAGTTTCTTATTTGGCAAATCTAGCAAGCTGTTTTGTTACCTCCATCATCTTTTTCGCATCTCTGCCTATTGGAGAAAAGGCATAACCAAAAATTATGTGTTCTGCTCCCATCGCTTTGAATCTATCTATATCGCTTCCAATTTGATCAACGGTGCCACTCATCAGTGATCTGGGTTGGTTGGAGGAGGAAGAAGAACTTTGAGAAGAATCTACCACATTTGGATATGAAAGGACAAAGATACGAATACTTGAAGGATCCTTGTTTGCCTTTCTCACATTTTCTCTTAACTCGTTTATAGCCTGTTCCTGCTGTTCGATAGGTGCAGTTCCTGCAATCGGCATCCAACCATTTGCATAGTTTACTATTCGTGAGAAGGTCTTTGGAGCGTATCCTCCAAGCAGTATCGGGGGATGCGGCTTTTGCAAAGGCTTGGGGCCAATTTTTGAAGCTGGTATATTGTAAAATTGACCTTTAAACTCGACTACGTCGTCAGTCCAAATTCGTTTCAGCGCTTGCATATATTCGTCTGCTCTTGCTCCTCTATGTTTGTAAGGTATGCCAGAAGCATCATACTCATCTTTTGACCAACCAATTCCTAGACCTGCAATAACCCGACCACCCGATAAGACATCGAGTGTAGCGAATCTTCTACCCAGTATAACAGGGTTGTGAAACAACATATCAATTACAGAAGTTCCTAAGGAAATTCGCTCGGTATTGCCAGCCAAGTACGTAAGCGTCTCAAGCGGATCAAGTACATTTTGATATTCAACTGGTATGGGAGCACCAAAATAGGACGTCTGGGGCTTGAGTGCCCATAGAAGGCGTTCAAATACCCATACAGAATCGAGTCCTTCATTTTCAGCTTCCTTTCCGACATACAGAACATTTTCGCTTGTTGCTAAGTCTCCAGTCTGTGGTAAGAGTATTCCTACCTTCATAAGAAATACAAAGCAAAATATCCCAATGAAGTATTAAAGGAATTTCAAATACGATTCTGACGATTTTGGGAGTTATTTGTTAGTAAGTTGTTTTCATGTGTAACAATTACAGATTTACTTTATGTCTCTCTGATACACCAGCAGAAGAATTTCATTAATCATCAAGTAAAGGCTACTCGCAGGTCAACTGGCACTTGCAGGTACCGCAGGTTTAATAAGTAAAAATCATCATCACTACTCTGCGACTTGCAACGAATGTAGCAATACATTGATTCTATGATTTTTTGCTTAGTCTAGCAATGCTATAGTCATGAGTTAATGCCAAAATGGAATAATTGAAAGCCCCCTTTCTTGAAGGCCAAAAGCCACTGACATGATCCTAAAGCATGAAAGCACCAAGCTATATAGCTATATAGCAATATTACCATCGATTAAGTACGATTGATAAAATAGTTGTAAGAAAAGATGTGTCTCTAGAATTATCCTCCAAGAAAGATTGAAAAGCCTATTACCTTTACAATTCTGAGGTGAAGATCGCACTATCAATTGCCGGCAGCGACTCAGGAGCGGGAGCAGGAATACAAGCTGACTTAAAGACGTTTTCTGCACTTGGCGTGTATGGATGCACCGCGATAACTGCAATAACAGCCCAGAACACAAAGCAGGTAGCCGAGATATTCGAGATATCACCGCCAATGGTGGAGCAGCAGATACGATCAGTAATGACGGACATGCGGCCAAATGTCATCAAGATAGGTATGGTGTACAGCAGCCCAATAATAGACGCAGTCTACCGTTCACTCAAGAAAACATCCAAAATTCCAATAGTGCTTGATCCGATTCTTGCTGCCGGTACTGGCGCCACACTACTCCGCGCGGAAGCATATAAATCATTTGTATCAAAAATGGTACCTTTATCCACTCTTATAACCCCAAACAGGATGGAAGCTGAAAAACTCGCAGACATTGTGATTAAGACAGAGAATGACGCTATTGAAGCCGCTAGAAAGATCAAAAAGTTAGGAGCAGAAAACGTCATTGTCAAGGGCGGACTCTTTGGCCCTGCATATGTGACCGACGTGCTGCTCGATAGCAAAGGCAACATCATGAAATTTACAAACCCTCTACTAAAGACAAAGGAAATCCACGGTTCTGGATGCAACTTTTCCTCAGCAATCACGGCATATCTTGCGAAAGGCATGGCGGTTGTAGAGGCATGCAAGATGGCAAACGAATATGTCCAAATTGCTATCAAAAATGCAATAAAAATAGGGAGGGGTTTGCCTATCGCAAACCCGCTTTCAGTCATCTGTCGCGATGCCGATCGCTACCATATCATGGCCGAACTACAACAGGCAGCAGAGCAGGTTAGCATGCTTGATGGCTTTTATAGGCTCATACCTGAGACACAAACTAACTTTGCTTTTGCTCTCTCGAATGCAGCAGATGTATCAGATGTAGCAGCAGTGCGAGGAAGAATAATCAGGATTGAGAATACTGCTTCACCTGCTTCATACATCAAATTTGGTGCCTCCAGCCATGTCGCATCGGCTATCATTGCATACATGAGTGTCAACCCTGACTTTAGGTCTGCAATCAATATCAGGTTTGATGAAAGGATTATCGATGTGTGCAAGTCCCTATTCTCTGTGGCAAGCTACGATAGGACCAAAGAACCGAAAAAGATCAAAAGAAAGGAAGGGTCTACTGTAACTTGGGGAATCCTTGCTGCTCTTTCAAAAAACCCTCTAGCAGATGTCATTTATCACACAGGTGATATTGGGAAAGAGCCAATGATAAGCCTGTTTGGAAGAAATCCTGCCGAAGTCGTAAAGAAGGTCAAAGCAATATTGGAAAATTATTGAGTCTGCATAGTTCAATTTATGTTATATATAGCAGAACTGAAAAAAGGACACAAGGCATGAAAGCGGTAATTCTGGCAGGTGGGCTGGGTACAAGGCTCCAGCCTTATACATTCTTCATTCCAAAGCCAATGCTCCCGCTTGGCAATAAGCCTCTCCTTGAATATATTATCGATTGGTTGAAGAATGCTGGCGATATCAACCATATTGTCATTTGCGTCAGCTACCTCCATCGAACAATAGAAGACTATTTTGAGGACGGCAACCGCTTTGGAGTCAAGATTGAGTACGCAAGATCTGAGCGTCCTCTAGCAACAGCAGGACAGCTTAAGACTGCCGAGAAGCTTCTTGAAGATGATCCATTTGTATGTGTTTATGGAGATTCTATCTATGAGTTCAATTTGCGAAAGATGATAAGGCAGCATAAGGACTCAAAGGCATTTGTCACTATGGCACTTCTACAATACTCTACTAAACTAAAGTATGGATTTATAGACGTTAATGGCCAGGATAGGGTCACCTCATGGCGTGAAAAGCCTGAGATAAGCGGCCTGATAAACATCGGCTCTTATATAATGGAACCGCGGTTCTTGAAGATAATACCCAAATCCGCATCATTTGGGATGGACGACGCGGTAAGGAAGGCGCTGGAGCAAGGGAGGACTGTCAAAGGATTTAGAATCGATAGCGGGTTTATAGACATTGGTGACAAAAAATCATACTTGGATGCGTACAAACAATATGTAAGTAAGTTGGGCAAAATCTAGATGAGCATAGCTCTGTTTGAGGATTCACATTGGCAAAACTTTGCGCCAATTTCATTTACAAAAGCTACATTTGACATCAAGGTAGGGGCAAAGAGCTTTTTTGAAGAGTACCAGCTGGCTCCAGAAATACTGCTTACAAGAGAATATCTTTCATCTGTCACAGCCGAGCGACACCCTGGCTGCAAGGTAAACCCAAGCTCCATAACTAGTGATACTGTGTTTGTGAACGGATTACTCCACCCTAGGACAGTCTCTCCTGACCGCCTGTTCAACATAAATCACACCTTTGCAATAATTGCCAGCAGTAGCAGGAGGCTGCTTGTCGCAAGACTTGACAGCAATGACATAGAGTATCTGCAGAATTGTGTTACAGCAGGCAAGCGCATAGATGTTAGGAAACTAAAAGTAGAAAAATTCACCAATTTGGAAGATCAAGACACTCAGGGCATTCTCTCAGAGCCGTGGGATATATTCACTGTTCTTGAGAATTCTCTTGCAACCCAGGTTTCTGCCATGAAAAATGAAATGCGACTTGGCGAAGAGGTCAGGGTTACTGGCAACAACAATGTAGCACTTGGGAGAAATGCCTCAGTTGAGGTTGGAACCGTGCTTGATGTAAGAAATGGAGGTATATACATAGGGCCAGGCGCTTATGTTGCAGCAAGCAGGATAGTAGGCCCAGCATATATTGATAGAATGGCACAGGTAAAGCAGTTCACTACCATTGAAGCTAGCTACATTGGATACAACTGCAGAATTGGAGGCGAAGTAGAACACTCTGTGATTTCTGATCATACGAACAAAGCCCATGCGGGATTCATTGGCCATTCATATATTGGCGAATGGGTCAACATTGGTGCTATGACCACTACCTCTGATCTTAAGATGACATATGGAAATATCAAGATGAGTAGAGGCAAATACAAGAAAATTGACACTGGTCAAAATAAGGTAGGTTCTTTTTTCGCAGACATGGTCAAGACATCAGTTGGCACTCTTATTTATAGTGGCAGACAAATCGGCGTTTCTTCTCACTTGCATGGCCTTGTTGCACAAGACGTGCCAAGCTTCACTATCTACGGCACAAGCATAGGAGCAAGAAATGTCGAACTGCAGATTGATTCGACAATAGAAACTCAGAGGAAAATGATGGGGCGACGTAACCAGATGATGACTAAAGCATATGAACAAATGATAAGGGATTTATTTGCCATAACTGCATTAGATAGAAAAAGAACCGGTGTAAGGAGTGGCAAGTTTGCCCTCTAGCGCTACATGTAGTTTAGCTCCTGGCTTTCTTTCCAGAGGCCAAGCCTTTGGTGTAACCAGGGGTAAAAGTTGGCATCGCCATTTTCAAACTCCTTCTTGATTATTCGAATGATATTCTTTGAGACATCCCCTGGTGTGCCGTATATCTGCTTTTTGTGTCGGAGCTTCAGTCCCAAACCTTCTTCTCTATTGTAAGCCTCTTTGACTATAGATACTATCCAACCTGCACTCAAGGGTGGAACAAGTATGTTGCTCTGTGCATCAAATATTGTTTCTGGCCTGTCAGTATTGAGCCTGACTGTCATAGATATTATCTTAGGAAAGTAAAGCAGCTCCTCCTGCATAGAGCCAGAATCTGTCATTTCAGCCCAACAATACCCGCTGTCAAGGAATTCTATGACATGCGCATATTCTTTCCATAAAGGCGTCATTAGGAATTTTTCTGGATACTGCTCGGCAAGACTATGCAATTTGAATTCAAGATCGTATTGCTTAAGTGCCGCCACAGTGGCGTTTAGCAAAACTAGGACAACTTTCTTGTCTGTGTTCTTGATAAGTTGCACAAGCCCTTCAATAATTGACATGAAGCGAGTCTTTGTCAGGTTTTCTCGCCTATGAATGTCCATTCTTATCCAATCGTCCCTTTCTAGCTGAGGATACAAAGTAAAGATACTCTGCTTCGGCCTTTCTTTTCTCTTGATGTCGATTGCATCCACCACAGAGTTGCCAACAACGTAGACAAACTTCTCCGAATATCCTTCCCTAACTAGATTATCCTTGTTAAGCTTCGTTGGAGCAAAGAAGAACTGTGTACCTGCTGAACATATCCACGTGCAAATCTGCTCTGGAAATGGTTCTTCTCTTGCAATAAACCATTTGCAGTCAAATTGGCTGTTCACAAACTTTTGTACCTCCGGCCTCGTCGGCTCTCTTGCTGTCTTTAGGAACTTTATAGCTTCAGGGCTCATGGAACGAAGGCCTGCCTCATTTTGCCCAACTTTCTGACCCATGCCAAAGACCCATGCTAGCGGAGCAATCCCTGCAACAAGTGTATCGCCATGCACTATTGGAAGAAGAGACTCAGTCCCAAAGTGCCTCTTGCAGTACCTGCCAAAAGAACCAAACTTAACTATTAACTCGCTTGCCTTTTCCATTAAGTCTCCACGTATCTGGAGATTGCAGCCAACAAACTTTTGAAGGTGGAACTCTTCTATGCCGAATCTGAGTACTTCGTCAAAATGCTGACCTGTGTCAACGACAAATACGGGTAGTTTTTCTCTTACTGCTTCAAGTACAAGGGGAGCCTGCTTGTAAAAATCCGGCTTAGTACCAGTGACTATTGCAAGGACTGGGCTTTTGTCTTTTCGAGCCTTGTCAAAAACAAAGCGGATATTGTCTGACACCTTGATAGGCAATGGGCTCTTTGACACGTCGATTTCTCTAAAGCCATTACTCTTCTCTCTCAACGAAGATCATCCAAGTCTCTGCTGTGCAGGCGGTGCCTTCTTTTTGATGCAGCAAGCATGTAGCCTCCTATTCCAATCACGCCTGCACCTGCTGGCATAAAGATGAAGGGCACGACTGCCACTCCTCCCACAATATACTGGCTTGGGATCTTTGGCACCACGGTTACACTAATGGCCATTCCTGCAACTATTATAACGCCAGCTGTTATGAGCAACATGCCGCCTATCGGCGACCCATAGGTCTTGGCCAGGATAAATGCAACGCCAGCAAGGATTAGGCAAGGAGCAGCTGAGATAAAGACGAGCTGTATCAGGAGACTGCCTGGCTCAACCACCCGCTCAGGCCCCGTGCCTTGAGGACCGATCAAAAAGTTGTAAAATGATAGCAAAAGCGCGACAAACATCGCCGCAAGGCCAAGGGATCCAAGAGAAGTCCAACCCTCCAGCTTTAAGTTCATTATTAATACCTGATTCTACTGTTAGTTGATAATTAAATGATATGGTTTAGCTCTAACTGAAGCCCTCACTGGTCTACTCTTGTGTCATAAATGTCGATTTCATCTAGCATGATCATTGGTCAGACGATTCCCACTAGACCCGCCAGCTCTTTCCTGCATGATGAGCCCAGTATTTCAGCTGACTTTTCAGGTCTTACATGGTTTATAAAAACCCCAAAACCCCGTTCAAGGCCCGACCAAGTATTCATTTGAGGATACACTTCAATATGCCAGTGAATTAGACGGCTGTTCTTCTTCTCTGGCGATAGGTGGAATACAAGGTTGAACGGAGCATCCCTAAGTGCCTTTGACATGCCACCGAGTGTAGCTCGCAGCATCAATGCAAGGTCATTAATCTCCTTTTGTGTTATCTTTGAAAATGATGTCATATGTCTTTTTGGATAGATCCAGAATTCATATGGATAAGTAGGAGCCCAAGGACAAAAGGCAATGAAATTGTCCGTAGCAAGAATCTGGCGCGGACCACTTGATTCAACTCCGATGAAGCTGCAAGCAGGGCAACTACCGTTCTCATTCATGAACCTGTGTGCGCCTTCTGCCTCCGTGTCGATAATTGGAGGTATTGTAGAAAAGGTAACGATGTTTAGGTGAGGATGGCTTACCTGCGCGCCTGCGCCGGCACCACTGTTGACAAATATTGAGACATATGTCACACTTTTTTGTGTATAAAGCCATCTTACACGGTCTTGGATGACCACGAGGACATTGCCCCATTGCTCGACAGAAATGTGGGAGAAGCTCTGCTCATGATCTGGCGATGCAACCACTATTTGATGGTATCCATACGCAGGCTCGCTGTACAATGGTTTCTCACCGTAGCTTGTAGTGGAACCAGTGACAACCAGTGGTTTTTCACTCTGAAATACCCTCACTGACCAGTCCTCTATTATGCTGTCCTCACTGTCTGAGAGACGCTGTAGCATGCCTTCCTTGACCACAAGCGCAAGAGTAGCCGGCTCAGTCATCGACTCATTACCAGGACAGTACGGGCAATTACCTCCCTTGCTATTTCTCTCCTCTGATGTAGCTTGGCTAGCTTCAGGCATGACAACAAACTTGTCAAGAACGTAATCTTTGCGTAAATCCCCCAAACTCTTCAGCCTAGAAAAGGCTCTAATTGCTTTTAATTAAATGTTCTGTAACTTTTCAGCTCCCAAGAGAAAATTCGAAAGCTCTGACGCAACGTGAGCAGATATATTTTTCGTTTTTTCTAATTCCAAAATCTTCTGTCCTCTGCCCCTTGTTGTCTATTACCGTCCGCTTGCAGAAGATGCACCGCTCCTCCAATTATACATGATAATGGAGCCTGGTTCTATTAAGGAGTACATATATACTTACTTTCGCAGGTCACAGTAGCTAATGGTATATGTGTATATGCATATGTATGTCTGTATATCTGTAAATAACATTGGACCACGATATTAAAAATATCATTAATGCTGTTATCGAAAACGACATGGCGGCGCCAAAGGTACCTAAAAAGCGTGTACCAAAACTAAAGCGTATCTGGAAGTGCCATCAGGTCCATGATTTCCTTTATGGGCACAGGGTAGGCTACTATAAGGGCTTGGCAGAAGGAATGATTCTTGAGCGATACCGGCGTCAACTCTCAAAAGAGGAAGATAATGAGGTTTTTGAAATAGTTCAGCCACACATCAAAGTGCTGAGAAAATATTTTGCTTATTACAAAGATACAGGCAGACGTACAAAAAATTAAATTGATCAGCAATCCCTTCGTCATTATGAAGGATATCAGACTGGTCTATGTTTTGCTTGATGGCATTGGCGATCTGCCTCATCCCTCCCTGAATGATCTAACACCTCTTGAAGCAGCATATACTCCTAATCTTGACGTGCTAGCAAGAAATGGCTCAATGGGGAGAGTTATCAGCGTAGGCAAGGGAATAGCACCTCAATCTGATATTGCAGTTTTCAACATGTTGGGCTACAGCTTTAAAGATAATAGCTACGTCGGACGTGGAGTCATTGAATCGATAGGTTGCAACATTGATTTCCGTGAGGGCGATCTTGCTCTGAGGGGCAATTTTGCAACAGTAGATGACAATTTGAAAATAGTAGATAGGCGTGCAGGCCGAGTCATTAGTAGTGAAGAGGCAAAGTCTGTATGTAAGACACTAAGCGACAACATTAGGTTCAGCGATATGGATGCTTCTGTAACCTTGAAGCCGACCATTGCGCACAGAGTAGTCATAAGGTTCAGGCATGCCAAGATGAGATTATCTGATAAGATCACCAATACTGATCCTGCTTATGACAAAGTGGGCGGCATGGGAATAGCCAAGGCTGTCACAACCCAAGATATATACATACAGGAATCTAAGGCACAGGAAGATACAGAACAGGCCAAAGTCGCTGCAAGAATATTAAATGAATTTACTACTCAAGCCGTGCAGCTTCTAAAGGACCATCCAGTCAACCGAACAAGAATAGCAGCTGGCAAAAAGCCTATGAACTGCATTCTTGCTCGTGATTCTGGCAATATGTACCCAAATGTAGAACCGATCAACAAAAAGTATAACATGACTATAGGAGGAATTGTCGATATGCCAGTTGAGATCGGAATTTCCAAAATCTTGGGTATGAAGATGTTCCAAGGAGGTGGTACCATTGACTATGAGAAAAAAGCAAAAGTTGCTGCAGATAGCCTCAAGTCGGTCAATGCAATTTATGTCCACATCAAAGGACCTGACGAGTTTGGCCATGATGGCGATGCGAGGGGAAAAAAGAAGAACATAGAGGAGATTGATAGACGTTTCTTTGGTACTCTTATACGAGAGTTGAACAACATGGATGCAGCGATAGTAATTTCTGGTGACCATTCTACTCCATGCGTAAAGAAGGGGCACAGCGATGACCCAGTTCCTCTGCTGGTTTCAGGTAGCCGAGTAAAGCAGGATGGAAGCGCAAGATTCACTGAAAACAATGGCAAACGCGGTAGACTAGGCCTCCTCATGGGAACCGAGGTGCTTCCAACAGCCATAGCCATGGTTAGCTAGAGATCCGAGATTCCTAGAATCTGCCACAGATATTTCCTATAATAGGCAACTAGGACAAGGCCCACTGCTACGGGCGTTATCCCATATTCAAAATAACCAAATATTATTAAGAAAAGTCCGATGATGAGCATTGCAAGTCCAGCCATAGGGTTGATGTATTCAAAGCGCAAATGCTGAGGGAGCTTATAGAGGTAGATCTAAAAAGCATTTTGCCCTAGCTTCAGTGATTCCTCTTTTATCTCTCTATATATATGGAGATGATACAACTTTTTCTGTCTGTTAATTTTTGTAGCTATCTTGAATTGGAGCGGCTAAAGCTCCTGCTCCGACCATGAGATTTTTTATCAAAACCGCCGCCAAAAACTTTGGATCCGATAAGCCTGTTTGTCCTATCTGTCATTGTTATAACAGATGCATATGGTGTCTTCACCGGACCTAACAATTCTCCCACTCTGCCCACCTTTCTGCCCGATCCGTCGACTAGCAGCTCGCCGACCTTCACCCTTTTAGCACCCTCCGCGTTAAGTTTCACTATTAACCTACCACTTTTTGCAAGATGCAAGATTTCTCCTACTTCGTTTGTTTGGATGACTGGCATAAGTGATACTTTATCATTATCTTCTGTACCTGATATTATCGTTATTTTTTTGCGAGCAATAAGCCCGCCGTGTAGTTTCACTAGCCGTGAGGAATATACAGAAATCGAGAGAGAGACACCCACAGGCATCTACTTTTCACAATACGAAATTGTTTATTTCTTGGTGGATTTTTGCAAGCTTCTTCGCAGCAATTTGTTGGCTACTGCGTTAATTATTTGGGACTTTTTCATACCTTCCTTTTTTGCCACCATTACGTAGCCAGATTTGACAAACGATCTGCGAGGGTACCTTGCATCACTGTTTATCTCTTGATCCGATAATTGGAAACCAGCTGCTCTGGTTGCCTCGACCAACTCCTGAACTGTAGGATCAAAGATTGCCTGATCACGCTTTACCTTTCTGCCTTGCCGTCTCTTCAGGTTCTTATTAAAGTAGTCAAGCCAAATTACCACATGTTCATAGTCTTTCAAAAGGGTTTTCCGATCCTCCGTAATTTACGGAATTAAAAAATATATTGCTTGCGTATATACGCGCAGGTCGCGCTGTTTCTAGATAGTTCATTTCTATCTTGCTTCCCAGTGAAATGCGTCCCCTGAGGAAAAACGCGCAGTACAGCTGCTACTGTTGTTAAGTGTATATGTTATTTCAAGGTTATAGAGATTATTAGGACTTTTGGGGCTAGCTGCACCTGTTCTCTCATGACTTCTTGTACCGCCTTCTAACCAGCTTGCTGGGATGCTCAGCTCGCCTACCCATCTGTTAGGACGCTGACTGTCCTGCACGAATACGGTGGAGAGCGATGTCTGTCGCTTTATCTTGCTAGCCTCGTCCTGCAACTTGTCGAGGTTTTCCGATTTCGCTTTGTTAACGAGCCGACCGGTAACTGATCTCACATCTGGCCCCAGATCGACTTGAAGGATCAGCCGGCCGGATTCAAGTGAGTTTAGTGACTCGGCAGGAGAAGGCTTACAATAAAATTCCACCGAATAGGGGCAGACAGCTGTGTCTTTTGGATCCGGACCATCCCATGATAGGTCCACCACAAACAAACAGATCCTTGTTGCTCTTAACGGTTACTACTCTATAACTAACTTCACTTGGTCTTTGTTGTTGTTGTTGTTCCCTTAATCAAAATGGCGTTAACTACTCCATGTTGCCCCGGCCTTGACAGAACCCTGGCTGTCCCGCTTTCAACCTCGATAATAGCTCCCTTGCTGATTACACCCCTTCTTTCATAGTCTCTGTTTGCTGGGTTCTTAGTTACTCTCAAGATCTTGGTTTTGATTACATTTTTGCTTTCTCGATCAATTACGTTGGCAAATTCGGCAGTCTTGAACGCGACTTTGTTGTTATTACCCCTCGACCTTCGAGCAACGATCTGGGTAGGGCCGGCGACCGCTTCATTTGGGTACCTGTCAATCTCAAACTTACGTCTTCCTCTCATGGCAACCTTGCGTCCACCGGATAACTTGCGTCCGCCGAGGTTTTCTATCGATTTCCGCATTGTAGTGCTGTAGCTAATTTTCTCCACTCTAATTAAGTCTTTTCTGGTAATTGAGGCTCTATTGTGCCATCTATTGCAGCTGCTGCATCAGCAGCACCGGCAGATGAAGCCAAATATTCGGTAGTTGAACGTTGCTGCTGTGGCTTCTTGTTTGCTTTTGTTGTTGTTGTTGTTGTTTTTTTGTTGGTCGTCACTAGCCTGCTTTTTACGGCACTTAGGTCTGTTATGCCAAAGTAATTCTGGAACTTAGGCGTCGTTCGGTAAACTTTAAGCCTACCAAGGTTTTCATGCTCTACAAACCGTAGCTGCTCAAGCACCTTGATGTGAGAATACACTTGGCTACCTCTTATTTGCACTAGCCTCTTTGAGGTTACTGGCTGCTCATATGCAACGTAGGAGAGAGTCTTTAGTGCACCTGGTGGAAGTAAAGGATGCTGCGCAAACCTGCGCACAAGGGGCGTATAGTCTGGCCTTATCTGTAAAACATAGTTACCGTCTTCAAGTTGAGCTATCTCAATTGCTCTAAAGGTTGACTTGACCTTCTTTGCGAGTTCATTTACTGCCCTGCGTGTCTTCTCCTTTGAATTTGTACCAGATGCCTTTATCAGTTCATCTAGGGACAGAGGTCTACCAGCAGAGTATAAAGCCGCTTCTATTCTAGCAGCAATTTCGTCTTCTGGGAGAGCGGGCTCGCGCAAGGTGTATGTGTCTCTCTCTTCCAAAGAATCAATAGTTTATTACTTTATTGCTAGGCTGTTGTTGTCATATTATTATTATTATTATTATCATCGTTGTTGTTCTTATTGCTATCTTTTCGTGTATTAATGCTGGGCTAGAGTCATCTTTATATCGTCTGAATCTTCTTGTGGATAATCGAGCTGGATCTTGCGCTTCATCGCAAGGTATAGCATGGCTATAAAGCACCTTGCCATTTCAACTGGCTCTAACTTAATAACTAGGGTTTTGAACATAAGTATGCCATCTGCAGCCACAATGTCATAGATCATGTCTTCGTAATCTTGGATTATCTTCTCAAACTTTATAAGATATTGATCAAAATCAAAAGTCTCGACCGGCTCGATCTCAAGCTCTTGTTTCTTTCTTTTCGTACGGGGGTTTGCGAGCTCTACTATCATATTTTCCAGCATTTGTAGCAAGTCCTCCACTGAAACCGGATATGTTGGCTCAATTCTGAATGGTAGCTCAATTGGGTTTAGCTGTGGTATGGGCAGTTGCTGCTGCGGGTCCTTAGTTGGGTCATTAAGGCCTTTCTTTTGCATCGCTATTTTCTCAAGTACAAAAATACTTTCCACCTTTAGCCGATAGATCATTGACGAGGAGACAGCGGCTAATCCGCAAATGCGCAGATCCTTATTGTCTGTGGCATTGATCAATCGTAGGAACATTTCCAGCAAACGCGTAATGTCTACATTCCAGATATCTTTTCTGATTAAAAGTGATGGATTGAAGAGCAAGTTGAGTGGTGGCTGTGCAATTTGCCTTCTTGTATCCGATGAGCCTGCTTGCTGCTGCTTCTTCTCCTCCTCATCCTGCGGTTGCTCTTCATGCTCGATGTCAGCCAATCTTTCTATGTCTCTCTCTCTTTCTCTTGATTGATCGAGTCCCATTTAATACTTGTTTGTAAAGTAACTTTGCTGTCAAGCTTAGCTGCTCATAGCTATTATTTCACACACACACACACACACATACCTATGCACTCACATTATTTGGGGTTGACAGCTCAAGCTTTTGCATTCTTGCATTACTTGTTCTTGCCCTTTTCTCATACTAATAATTTGCTTCGCTAATTGTATTTGCTGGTTTGATTGTGTTTTTCTTCTTCTTTGTCATGGTGGAGGCAATTATCCTGCACTACTCATTATACAAGAACAATTTAACCTCTGTGGTAGCACAGAAGACCTGTCTAGAACTGTTAAATTAGATAACATCGTAGAGTAGGAAAATGCCTGACAGAAATCTCCCCTGTGGCTGTATTATGCAGTGGGATGAAGAAGAGACGACTCTTGTGTTTTGCAGTCGTCACACGCTTGATTATTTCGACTGGCATGGCTCAGACAGAGATTTTGTCAAAATGGTCGCCACACCTAAAAAGAGCGGCAAGGCAGACAGAATTGCACTCTTGGAAATGCGATAATATTAATATTAACAATAAAAAAAGAAATTCTTAGAGAGCATAGCGTATTTATTTTGTTCCTTAGCATTGTATTTTTGCAAACAGACAGAGAGACGGTGAGAGAATAGGAGAGAAGAAGAGGGAGGGAGAGAGATAGATATATTGCCAAGAAGCAGAAAACAGACGAGAAGGCTAATTATCTTTGGAGGTATTGTAGTTATTGGTGCACTAATTGCCTTTATGGTATTTCTTCAAATGGAAGCTTCACGGAATGATGAGTTTAAAAGAGCTTTTGAAGGAATAGTGGTTGATACAAATGCATTGACGCAACAGTATACTGTAGAAGAGGACATGTGGCTACCAAGAGACAACAATACAATGATGCAAGTTATTGACCAGTACTTGCCTAGGTACGATACGCTGATAGAGAGGGCAAAGGCTTTGAATACTCCTGAAAAATACAAATCAGCCCAGGACTATCTCGTCAGTACTATAGAGTTAGAGCGACAAAGCTATCAGCACTTTCGCAACTACCTTGCCGCAGCAGATCAGAGCGAATATGAGAAGTCCTCAGAATTGATCTCACAGTCGCTTGAACAGAGCATTAATGCTGATGCGGCTATAAAAGAAGCCGGATAGCTGTATATGTCTATCACTGTACCTTTTTGCATCTTTATGTCTGTGCACATGCATCTAGGTTTTAATTGAGGTATCTAGAAGAAGGAGATGTTGCCGTTACGGCTGCTGTCGTTGCCGTTGGCATCATACAATTGTTAGAAGACAGAGAAACACAGAAAAACGCTGGGCCCATAGTTCAGCTTGGATAGAATGGCTGCCTGCGGAGCAGTTGGTCGAGGGTTCGAGTCCCTCTGGGCCCGCTTGCTCATTTCTTCTGTCTCATTAGCTCTTACAACGGTAGGCGGTAGTACTTCGAACCGACTCAAATAGTAGTTATCTTGCCGTCCAAATAGCTTCTCAGGAACTACTCCTTTATTGGTGCTTGGCATATAGCTGTCGGAATCTGTCGCTCCGACAGCTTTAAACGAGAGAGTCTATTTCTTTTGAGCCGTTACTTACTTATTACCTGTCATTCTCAAATTTATGGGCTAGCTTAGCCATTTCTGCGACGTCCTCCCTGCATATCTTCAAGCACTCAGGACAAAGATAAAAGCCGCCACCGCTGCCAACTTGGTACTATCGTTTCGTTATGGACAGGACCAAACTACCAAAGAAGGAAGAAGAAAAGGAATGATGACCATAGCCACTATATTCTACTATATGATATCCATAGCAGATATAGCTGAAGGCAGAATATATTTTTAAATGAGAAGCGCCAAGACCACCAAGGAGACAAATACACAGATTGTCAACAGCAACAAAGACCAATTATCTTGGAGCTTATGTCGGCAAGGAGACTTACGAGAAAGTAGAACAGTTCCGTGGACAGGTACCAAAAAGTCGGGTTATTGAAGATGCGATAAATTATTACTTAACAGCGCAAGCGCTTGGAGAGCGTAAAAACGAATCTTGAAAAACGTAGTAGATGAAAGGGTCACCACCCCTCCCACCTCCACCTATAGTACCTCCGATTTACTCAACACCATCCCATCCACCATGACAGGAAGGATTAAGCCAAGTTGATAGTACCATTAGCTAATACAAAAACTTTACGCGATTACGTCAACGAGTATGTTGATGTTGGAGTTCGCAGTTTAATCCCGCTAAAACACGGAACTAAAAACAAAATACTGGTTGACTGGAAGCAATATCAAAGAAAACTTCCAACAGCAAGCGAAAGAGAATCGTGGTTTTTTTCCACAGGAGAATTGCGCAATGTTGCTGCAGTGTTAGGCCAAACCGCAAGACTTGTTGCAATTGACGTTGATGGTGACGCTGCAAAGCAGAGAGTTGCGAGAAAACTGGTGGAGTTGGGGTATTGCAACAATCTGCGTGTCGCCATGCTACATACGATGATGAACCTCACGGGTTCTGGTGGCTTTCATTTTCTGTTCCGTGTTAACCCGTGGCTGTTTGAAGATTATGATCTGCGCACCAAAACATTGTGGTATGATGCTAATGCTAAGCACTGCGAGATCAAATTCTTAGGCGAAGGTCATATTGTGATCTTGGCACCGTCGCTGCACCCTAACGGTGTAGGGCGATATCTGTGGAATGGAAAAGCACCGATAGAACTTTCTGCAACAATGCTAAGACAACTGCTGGAGGTATTTTCTGAGAGATATCTCCCAACTACTTTAGACGAAGTGCATCAACAGGCTGCTAACACCGACGTCGGTCACATTGTGACCGATGGTAATAATGAACCTTCTTCAATCAGCGATATCAGACAAAGCATACTGCTTGACACAAACCTAAACTCGTTGCCGTCACTATCACCTGAGAAGACTCAGAATCTAATCACTGCGCTTAAATCACGATACACGACAGGGAGAAGGCACAAGATCACACTAGGGTATGCTGGCGGTTTACGAAAGTATGGCTATACCCTCAAAGCTGTAGAGGACTTTTGTGTTGCAGTTTGCAGAACATTTAGCGATGAGGAAATAGAGTTTAGACTGCGTGATGTTAGGGACACATTTGCAAAGCCACTGAAGACTGGGCGAGAAATCGCGGGATGGAGTATGCTAAATGACATTGAGTGATGACTTCAAAGAAGCACTGCGTGCTGCTGGTGGTAAGAGTAGCGGTAAAAGCAAAGTACCTGTGGGTAAGATTGCATATCAGATCTGTCTACAGCTTGAAAAG
>DATMWK010000049.1:0-6255 GCA_035562555.1 Nitrososphaera sp.
ACAAAGACCGTAATCAAGAACATTATCAAGAAGTTCATCAGGGTGGAGAACAACGAGATCGTGAACTTGAACAACATCGTAAACATAAGGCAGCAGATAATACAAAATGCAATGCAGATCCTCTCGATCACAGGCAACAACAATACCGTCAACCAAGTCATAGAGCAGGCAGCGACACAGATCGCAAATGTAAATGCAACAACGCCCACAGAGATCCAGCAGATAATCGATCAAAATGCCGAGCAGCAGGGAGTGATATCAGGAACAGGCAACCAAACCAGTCTTAGTCAATTGATAGAGCAGAACGCCGCACAACAGGCAAACGTGACTGGAGAAGAAGAAGAAGGTGTCAGTCCAGATATTGATCAAGGGATAGAACAAGGTGCTGAACAAGCCGCAAACGTGACTGGAGGTTTTGGTGCTGGCGAGGGCGCTAGTATAGATCAGGCGTTACAAGAACGCGCTCAGCAACAGGCACAAGCAGAATGATAGTGATGAAGAAGGAGAAGTGTTAGGCAATAGCACAGCTAACTGAATAAATAAATTTTTTTATTTTCTTTTTTTATTTTCTATTAGTATAGATGAAGGAGGTAAGTGAAAAGTGATGGTAATACATTGACTGATATCCCGATAGAAGAAAAAAAGGCAAGCATTTCAAGATGGCCCCTCGGATCGTATGTGTAATATGTAATACGTGCTGTTATGATCACTGTTCTTGCTTTAACGAGCAACCACTCCGATTAGAATGTGCTAAAGACCGGATGGTCGCGATCCATTCAAATTCTCTAAAAACCTCTTTTGTATTCAAGCTGCCATTTTGTTCCTATTCCGACATATATCTATCTGCTCTTTTCGTTGCTGTAGCCGGTTAACATGCTCTGCGAATTAGGTTGGGCAGTGGTCATAGCTTAAGGTCAAGCCAGCCTTTCAGCTTTTACTCTAATACAGTTTTTCTTTCATTCTACAGCTCTCCTCCTTGCAATAATGTATGGAAATGGTTAAGTTCTATATCGTTACATTCGAGTTTATGAATCCACATAGTGGAAAAGATGATAACAACAACAAAAAAGATAGAACCAGCAAAGCAAGAGCTGCTATCCCTATGGTGGGGGCCATAGTTACTGCAGCAGTATTGCTGTCAGGGCTATCCTTCATTGGCAGCTATTCGCAACCAGTACTAGCACAAATGAATACGACCACGGGAGGCGGCGGAACCACAGGTGGCGGCGGAACCACAGGTGGAGCAACTAATGCTACCATGGCAGGCGGCGGCAATATGACTAATGCTACCATGGCAGGCGGCGGCAATATGACTAATGCCACTACTCCACTTGGAGCCATGACAACAGGTGACGGCGGAACCACGGGCGGCGAAGAAGAAGGCGAAGACGATGAAGGAGAAGAAGGCGAAGACGATGAAGGAGAAGAAGGCGGCGGTGGTGGCGGCGGTTAAGTGATGGAGGCAGTGGTGGCCTAGAATAGCTTCAAGACTTCTTTGAAGACTACAAAGGCCAGCGACTACAGTCTTAACAATAGTAAGAAGAGAGCAAGACCTTCTCTGCCTAACTTTTTGCTCTCATCCTAATTTTTTGTTCATATACATAGAAAATGTATATAGTAGTCTAGTCTGAACTATGTCCTTAATTTTTCCTGTGAAAACTCGAAGAGTTGCAGCTGAACACTTTGATAAAGGCACTCTTTGTTATGAAAAGTTGCAAGGCGCCATTTCTTTAGTGTCTCTCACTTGACTGTTGGATATATAATTAGTAGCCAAATGTGTGATCTTGTAACGCCTTTCATCCAACTCTGTCAATCCATAGCCGTATGTTAAAGAGGATATGTGCATGTAGTATTGTGTAGTATTGATACAATCTTTTTAAATATTGAAATGCAGTTTGTGGCACATAAGGAGAAGGCTAGAAGGTGAAAGAATATGGTAGAGAGTAACAAGAAAACAGAACAAGGTGTTCTTGGCATTCACCACATTACAGCTATTGCTAGAAACCCTCAACGGAATATCGACTTTTACTCAGGGCTTATGGGGCTGAGGCTAGTTAAGCTAACAGTAAATTTTGATGACCCAACAACATACCACCTTTATTATGGTGATTCAGTAGGGCATCCTGGAACCATTCTGACATTCTTCCCTTGGGCTGAGGCACCCATGGGGTATCGCGGAACAGGACAGGTTACAGCCATATCGTTTCTGATTCCGCCTGGCTCAATGACCTACTGGGTTGATAGACTTAAGAACAATGGCATTTCCTTTGTTGGCCCTTCAAAACGCTTTAGCGATGAATTTGTCTCATTCCACGATCCTGATGGATTGATGCTTGAGCTTATTTCTCCTTCTTCTAATGGTCCTCAAGGAGGACAACAACTATTACAGAAGACAGATAAAGACATATGGAAAGAAAGCCCTGTTAGTAGGGAGCATGCTATAAGAGGATTCCACTCAGCCACCCTTTCTGAAGAAGGATATGAACGCACTGCCTCACTTTTGGCTGATACTATGGGATTCAAACTTGTAGCTACAGATAACAAAGAAGATAGATTTCGCTTTGGAATAGTAGAAAAAAACCCTAGCAATCAAGAAGGCGACAGTGGCAGTACAGGAACCTCCACTCCATCAATAGGCTCATTTATCGATATTGTATGTCAACCTGAAACATCAAGAGGCTATATAGGAATAGGCACAGTCCACCATATTGCTTGGCGCGCCGCTGACGATAGGCATCAGATAGATTTACGTAAGAGAATTGTTGAGGAAGCAAAGCTTAATCCAACTCCTGTAATTGACCGCATATACTTTCATTCTGTCTATTTTCGAGAACCCGGTGGCATACTGTTTGAAATTGCCACAGATCCTCCCGGATTTGCTATAGATGAAAAGCCGGAAGACCTTGGAAAGCAATTAAAGCTACCACAGTGGCTTGAGCCTGTGCGTGGAAAGCTTGAGCAACTGTTGCCTCCAGTAAAAACCTCTCTGGAAAGGCAATCAAACAACAATAGGGAGACATATTGAGTGTGACGACATCATCCTCACCGCCAGCCAACAAATCAGACCAACTAGGATTTACACACCAGTATGTCGCGTCTCCGAGTAGAAGCGATAAAGTTGGATCAACTCTGCTTCTGTTGCATGGCACTGGCGGAAACGAGGATGATCTTTTGCCGCTAGGACGTGAGCTTGACCCTAATGCTCGATTGCTAAGTCCTCGCGGGAAAATACTGGAAGGAGGTAGAATGCCGCGTTTCTTTCGCAGGCTTGCTGAAGGCGTCTTTGATGTAGAAGATCTTAAGTTTCGTACTTATGAGCTTGCAGGGTTTGTTGAGAAGGCCTCAAGAACCTATGGATTTGATGTCCGCAAGGTCATAGCAGTAGGCTATTCTAACGGTGCAAACATAACAGCCAGCATGCTCTTACTCAAGCCACAAACGTTGTCAGGGGCAATACTCTTCCGTGCGATGGTTCCTTTTGTTCCCGAAACCCTTACCAACCTATCGGGTAAGCATATATTCATGTCGTCTGGATTGAGAGATCCTATAGCTACAAGAGAAGAAGCAGAGAAGCTTTCTGGATTGCTCAGACAAGCTCGTGCTGTTGTAGATCTGCAATGGCAAAATAGCGGCCATGAACTAACACAAGAGGACATTGATGCAGCCAAACAATGGCTTGTGCTGAATAAGAAGCAACTATAGACCAAAGGCATATTCTCCCTCTTTTCTTATTAATTCCTGAGATAAGAGTCAAGATCAAGATATTATAATGATAATTCTGACACAGTATAATCAGTCCTTTCAGGCATTTTTTCAAATAAGGGCTTTGCTCTTTCAACCAAGCTATCTAGGGCTTTATTCTGACGAGAGTAAAACTTGTCCATATCCTCTCTTGTCTCCCAGAAAGTCAGAACGATTGATTCTCGGGTGTCGCTTATACTATCAAGAATAATATGACCTCTCATTTCTTTTCCTAATTCTTCTTCTCTTATGCTGGCAAAAAACTCAGCAAACATCTTTTTACCCTTGTCTCTCTCTACCAAAGATTTGAAGCGAACTCCATTGTACTTTGAGTATTTAATATGTGGTGCATATGACACTACAATTGTAAATGCTGATATACTTCTTAAGCATTCGTTGTTTTTTACTTCTCATCAACCTCAAAATGGTGCATAGGAGGGGGGGAAATATGGATTATGTCAACATCGTGTCTTCGGTTAATGATATATTATAACGCTTCAAAAAAGGATTATTATTTGTATGCTTAAGCAAACCCTGACTTTATCCATTTTGTACCATTGTCTTTTCTCAGCAAGAAAAAAATAATGGCAATAATGGAATTTTTCAAAATCCTTGGGCTTTTGCACTTTTAGCGTTTCATAGTAGATGGCCGTGTACTTTTTGCCATGCTTGTGCTTGAATCAAATAGTAACTTGCTCTGATTTGCCGCATCTGCATCATGCAATGGTTGATTCTCTTTCATTAGTTCATGTCTTCCTTGCCGCGTATTTTCTGGTCGTTCACCTGAATAAGACGATGCAATATCTGGACGATTTCTTTCCTTTAGCTCCTCTGCGACCATACTTCTTACCTCGCCTGCATCTACTTCAATAGTAGAAGTCGAGGAGGCTTTCATTTCTCCTTTTTCTCTTTCTCCTTCTTCTGCTGCGCTATCATTGCCCCTACGCATTACCTTCTTGGAAACTGTCTTTGCAATATCCCTTGCGAGCAAGAATGGAGTACCGGACCTGCTCACAGTTTGAGCCATTTTATCGGTTTCAAACTTTTCTCTTCTTCCGCTTGTTCTCTTGATAATAATGTTAGGCTTCGTAGTCTTTTTCTTCCTTTGAGTTCTGCCGGTTGCTTTGGATGGTTGTCTTGTTCTTCTTTTCTGCGGTTTGACTTTTCCAGCTCTACTGCGAGTTCTAGAATCTACCTTGACTTTTTTCTTAGAGCCTCGTGATGAGCTCTTTCTCGTCTTAGCCATATAAAATGAATTTTGGAAAACATGGTTGATATATGTTAAGCATATCGCGTTTTGTAACTTTATAGGATATATTAAATTTGTACATAACTTGCTTTGCTTTGACAATCCGAATGTAATTTAGGAGCATTAAGTGATTCCCACTGCAATAGCTATTGTTGCGATAGTCCAATAATCCCTAGCCAAATATTCTCCATCATTGAAATCAAGATCTACTATTTCCCTCTAAGATCACCTTAGATTCGCTAAAGCTTATTTTATAATTTCTCAGTACGTCCATACCCAAAAGACTTGGATAACGCTCCTGATCAACGTTCGCAATATTACTTTGCCGGAGAAACTTGACAGGTTTGACATCGACTGATTCTATTCCCTCTCCAAAATACAAATGGCATGAATCTGCCAAATATGACTCGGCTGAACCGCCAATACCAAGCGAATTTTGATATTTTGTCAACTTTGAGTAATCTACTTTCATTTGTCTAGCATCAAATTCATTTATTGTGGTAATAGCAGTCCCGGTGTCTACAACCAGGAGGATATCTCTAACAACTTCCAGTTGGTCACAAATAAATTTTGCAAATATAAATGGTAACCAGCCAGCTATGAGACGTCCCTCGATACTCAAACTATATCCTTATCTTGAAGAGAAGCTCTAGCAAATTAAATTTAGTGATTAAAATCTTTCCTCGGCTGTGCATGAGATCAAGACTATGTCTGCATGGCAGATATGGTTGCAGGACTAAAGAAGCTTGAGCAACACCAGCGCACACAAAACGACACTTTCGTACCACTTAGCTTGAGGGACAAACCTTTGTACTTTTTAGTTCAATTTTAAATGACGTCAGACCTGAAATTCTTCTCTATTGGTGCTTTCGAGCTATGTCTTACGCCAATTACATCAAGACATATAGGAAAAATAGGGCTACGCCCTGTGGAATTGCTGCTGTTGTTGTGAATTCCAGTACGATGTCCAAGCCTTCAATATGTTATTATTGAAGTCTGTGACTGCATCTACCGTTCTTTTGTAGATGTTTACATGCTCTCTTGCTGAGTCCAATGCAGTTACTCTAAGTTGGTTGAAAGTGCCGACAGAACGAATTATATTATTTGTTATTTCTGTAGACTGAGGACGCAGCGATGAGTTATCATCACATCATCCTCTCTCTTTTCTTTTCTGGTACACAGTGCTTCTTCCTTATTCACCCTTCAAAAACAGCATTTTAGGCAAATTTGCATTCGGATTTTCTTTGAGAGTCTCTGCATGCACC
>DATMWK010000050.1:0-22511 GCA_035562555.1 Nitrososphaera sp.
CATGATTTTTGTCTTAGTTGCTCCGCCATTCGCTGCCTCTAGGATCATTGCTACTATTTCTGTTCTGCTTCTATACTTCAAACTATTATAGAAGTGATTTTTCTTGATTTTTAATATATCGATTGACTCTTTAATAAGAAAATTCTAAATACCTTCTACATTTAGTATCGGGTAAAGTTTTAAAGACAAGCTTTAGTTTCTCAGAATGTTTGTCGAGTGCTTCAAAACCATATGAAAGTAGTTTGAGTGGTGACATGATGAAGGTAAGTGTCAGAACAGGTAAGCACCTTGAGAAAATCTCAAAAGAAGCATTAGCAGAGCCCGACAAGTTCTGGGCAGATCAGGCCAGAAATTTGATATGGTTCAATGAATGGGATCACGTACTTGAGTGGAACCCTCCCTTTGCAAGGTGGTTTGTAGGAGGCAATCTCAATGCATCTGTAAACTGTCTTGACAGGCACATTAACACTGATACGAAAAACAAGGCCGCAATAATCTGGGAAAGCGAGAGTGGAGAGACAAGGACACTTTCCTATTTTCAATTGTACCGTCAGGTAAACAAGTTTGCCAACGTCCTAAAGGGCCTGGGGGTCAGCAAAGGCGACCGCGTCACAATATACATGCCCATGGTACCAGAGCTGCCTATTGCAATGCTTGCTTGTGCAAGGATAGGTGCTATTCATTCAGTGATATTTTCTGGCTTTTCTGCACAGGCTCTTAGTGACAGAACAAATGATGCGAACTCTAAAGTCATCATAACCGCAGACGGTGGCATAAGAAAAGGCAGGCTTGTAGAGCTAAAAAAAGTAGTGGATGAGTCACTTCTATCCTTGCCCTTAGTGGAGCATGTAGTGGTGCTCAAATACGCCGGCAATAAGATTGACATCGGACCAAAGGATCTCTGGTGGCATGAGTTGATGGCAGGTGCCAAGATATACTGTCCGCCTGAGCCAGTTGAAAGCACCCACCCCCTTTACATTCTTTATACTTCGGGGACAACTGGCAAGCCCAAGGGTGTAATGCATGGCACTGGTGGCTACCTTACGCATCTCTATGCGACTGCCAAGTGGGTCTTTGACTTTACAAAACAAGACATCTTTTTCTGTACTGCAGATATAGGATGGGTCACGGGTCATAGCTATATTGTCTATGCTCCTCTGATGCATGGTATAACAGAAATAATGTATGAAGGAGCACCTGACTTTCCCAAGCCCAATAGGTATTGGGCAATTGTAGAAAAGTATGGTGTGACTGTATTGTATACCACACCAACTGCGCTCCGCATGTACATGAAGTACGACGGTGACGGCGTAGTGTCAAACTCATTTGATCTGTCGTCACTCCGGCTGCTTGGCACGGTAGGTGAGCCCATTAACCCAAAAGCATGGATGTGGTACTTTAAGAGGATTGGCAATGAGAATTGCCCAATAATTGATACTTGGTGGCAAACAGAGACAGGTGGGATTATGCTTAGCATGTGTACTGGAATCGAAACGATCCCAATGAAGCCTGGTTCTGCCACCTTTCCTGTGCCGGGGGTTGATGCAATAGTAGTTGATGAAACTGGCAAGCCAGTAAGGCCAGGAACAAAAGGCTATATTGTTATTTGTAGGCCATGGCCAGGAATGTTCTTGAGCCTATGGGGGGACGATGAAAAATACCGTCAGACTTACTGGACCAAGTTCCCTGGCCTCTATTATGCCGGTGATTATGCACTAGTTGACGAGGAGGGCTATCTGTGGCTGCTTGGCAGGGCAGATGATGTACTTAAGGTGGCCGGTCATAGGCTCGGCACTATGGAGTTGGAGAGTGCATTTGTCTCACATAAGGCCATTGCAGAAGCCGCGGTGACCGGCAGGCCTAACGAGACAAAAGGTGAGTCGATAATCGCATTCTTAGTGCCAAAGGAAGGCTTCTTGGACCCGGAAAACCTGCGTAAAGAACTAGTCGCTCATATTCGAAGCACGCTCGGCCCTATAGCAGCGCCAGATGAAATATATTTTGTTAACAAGCTCCCGAAGACGCGTAGCGGCAAAATAATGAGGAGACTGTTAAAATCCATTGCAAGCGGCGACAAGATCGGCGACATCACCACGCTTGAAGACGAGGCGGCTATTGACGAAGTCAAACAGGCTTACGAAGATCTCAAAAAGATGGTCAATTCTTAGTACTTCCAAGTAGCTATATACGAAGGAGTGATTTCAATAACGCAAGAATCTGGCCCCATAGCAAGTATAGCCTTTGCAGTTTTGCTCTGTAGCTTGCCTAAGTACCTCTTTACATTTAGTCTGGTCACCCTTGTAGCGTACAGAGGGTCATCAATCACTCTTGCGATCCCTTTGCCCCTTAGTCCAAGTGTGCCATTTTCACGGGAGCTTTCGTCAACAAGAAAGTAAACAACAGGATTTTTTCGAAGTAACTTTGCCTTCTTGCCTACTCTATCTGTCGCAACGAGAAACTTGCCTCTGCTGTAATAGTACCATACTGGGTGTGCGATCGGATCGCCTCTTTCATCGAGATATGCTATTCTCAATATGTTTGGCCGGGCAAGTAGCTGTGAGACTTCCCTTTTTAACAGAGGTCTTGCGTGCTTGTCCGCAAGGACAAAGTTCAATACAGCCTGCGCATTAGCATGACCGTCTAATTAAGCTAAACAGAGATTGTTGTCATCTGGGAACCGATAGTAATGTTGTGGATGTCTATGAAACCTGCAGTCGCAGCCATAAGATATAATGCGGGCTTTGTGGTCTTGTAAGTGCAACTCACCGTTTCAACTACGTTACTACATGGAGGTACATTCTCTTTCATGTATACTACATTACCATTTTCGTCAACCCATATCAAGTCAAGGTTGTACTCAATGTTGAGCATCCATACTTCGTAGAGGTCAGGCTTCTCATGCTTGATCAGCATGGCAGTGTCAAACGGTAGCCTGTCCTGCCTAAATGTAAGCCATCTTTGCTGTTCAGCGGCAGTCTTTGCAATTTCGACCGTTATGACATCATGGTCTATTCTGACTGTGCCCTTTGGAAAACTGATATTCTTGTCTCTGATCTCAGAGGGGACAAATACTATGCCAAGGGCGCCTACAACGACAGCAGCAACTAATACCGGCATCAACACTGCTAACTTGCGTGCCACAGGACATCTATGCATGCAAAAAATAATTTGAATTTTGTGTTTTCCGTAGTTCAGAAAAAAATGATAATAATAATAATAATAAAGTATGGAACAAAAGAATCTGTTATAATGAGAGGTAATGAAAGGTATAGGATATAGAGTTTGCAATTGTCAAGGGAGAAGAAAAAGGGGTATTGTATGCAAGCTGGAAGCTGAGGATTGAGAGATTCAGGCAGAGATCGATTTTGCGTTTTCAGACTGGGCCTATATTTCAGGTGCTGGAACACAATTTGTGATATTTATTCCAGCTGGAGCAGTCTATTCAAAAAGGATCAGGGTGGAGGGGGTGGGATTTGAACCCACGAACCCCTAAGGGACGGGATCACTCATCTCGCTTTTTTCTATCTATAGATGTTGCGAGAAGAAATGGTGCCACGGCAACTGATCTTGAGTCCTGCGCGTTTGACCGGGCTTCGCTACCCCTCCGCTCATTCGTCTTGCCTGTATAACCTTATTTCATAGTTGCGGCAAGTGAAATAGGGTTAAATTTGCTTGGTGCCAGTACAATATACTAATGCCTAAGCCAGAGACTGTTTCAAGGCTGTGCATAAAGTGCCATTCAAAGACAGTTCACGAGGTACGGGAAAAGACGATGGCGGGGATAAAGTTGGTTTGTACGGATTGTGGACATTCACTTATTGTAGCTACCATGTAAAACATTTATTATCAGATGTAGCTTTAGCACAAAATATATGAATATAGGCGAGCTGAAGTCGGGAATGCGCAATGTAAGCGTCACAGGCAAAGTAGAAAGTGTGGGTGAGCCTCGCACAGTCAACCTTAAGGCTGGAGGGACAAATACAGTAGCGGACGCAAGGATCTCAGACGAAACGGGGAGCATTAAGCTTTCGCTGTGGGGTGACGACATAAACAAGATCCAGCCCGGCGACACAGTTTCTATAGAGAATGGCTATATCAACACGTTCAAGGGTGAAGACAGCATCAACGTTGGAAAGTTCGGTAACCTAAAAAAAGTCTAGCTAATATAGCCAGTGTCGCGGGGCCTTTGAGGCGACTGTTGACCTTCAAATTGCCTGCCGCCTTTTGCTGCAAGCATCTGCTGCTCTATTGTCTGGATCAGCATTTCAGTGTCTTTTGCGCGCTTATCCAAGTTTGCCATGTCAACCCTTACATTGACTATATGGAGAAGGGTTTCAAGCACTGCTTTGGATGCCTTGCCATCTACCACGTAGCCAGATGTCTCTCCAAGCAAACATACTCCCTTCATGTTGCGCAATTTTGCTATGCCAATGACAAGACCATTCATCCCCGTGATACTTCCACTATCCATTATCGATATGTTATTTGATGAAAGGACTTTGACTGTTTCAGGATCTGTGGCTGTACCAAAGATCTTGGGCTTGTCTACAAAGACTCCTGTGATGTATGCTGCAAGCGTAAACACCTGCTGCGTGCCAAATCGCTCAGCCAGACCAAGTACCTCTTCTGCTAGAGCGTATTCAGAGTCAGGGTTGGCGGGCTGAGAGTCGCCTGTTAGCAATAACAGGTCAGCTCCATTACCATGCCACCAGAAGATACTGTTCTTCATTAGGTCAGCTGTGCCGTCAGGCTTTATCATAATCTGCGGTGGGAAGGAGCTGGAATAAATGTCAACTAGGTGATTTGCAGGCAGCTCTTGTATAAGATGATCAACTGCAAGCTTGCCAACATAGCCGCTGCCAGGAAATCCGCAGATAAGATGCGGTGAGTTGAGCTTTGGCATTTCAGTGCTAGAATAAACCAGCTTAATATCTTGCACAAAACTTGGCAGCTCATTGATGCGCTTTAAAGCTTTGCACGGCAATACCCATGATGAGGGAGTGGATATTATTTAGGCGGGCTAATGTATTATATTGTTCTTTCATAGACTCATTTTGAAGTGACTGATTAGTGCTGAGCTCAAGCTTTACACCCTGCTAGAATTTGTAGCCCCTTTTGTGTAAGCTCCATTCCTACATATTTTAACAAGTATCAAGCAAATTAAGAAGAATTCCTTGCATCTTTCACTGTAATCTAATAGCCCCAGCCAGCCACTTATTTGATGTATTATTACGGCAACATTTATTGTATGTAGCGTAGTGGCGATCTTCCTTTCAATCTTTCTTACATGACCCTGTTTCTCACAGTTCATGCACCTCAATCCGGGGGATTAAATTTTCCTTCAGCAACAACAAGCCTCTTCTTTTTTTTGATACTGACTCATCCTATTGTTTCTTAAAACCCATTAAGTTATTACTTTATCCAGGTTTCCCTTTTTCTTTGCCATCTTTACTTCGCGCGCTATTCTTCTCCCCATGCTCATGGGCTCGTCATACAACAATCCAGAGTAAGGCGAACCATCAAGGTAGAGGTTCGTCCCTGCTACGATCCTTGCAGAAAATTCAAAGGTCGTAAATTTGCCTTCGCTGTCATATACTCCTTCAAGGCAGAACGGCCCAGGCATTCCTGGTGGCACTAGCCGCTCTGCGGCATGTACAAAGTTTTCACCTATCTTGTATACCTCTTCCAGCAATGATTCACGCAGAACAAGCGGTATGTTTCCAATGACAGTGTATGACGGCTCGATGCTGCCGGTGCCGAGTTGCTGCTTTGCAGGGATCCTGCCTATGCCGTCAATATCTGATTCATATCGGCGATCTATTCCCAGCAGCTCAAGTTCTTCAGTTATTGGAGAATAGAAATACTGCAAATAGACGGGCACACCTCTGATGAATTCCTGAATATAAAGATCACTTTCTCCTCTGATTATCTTTTGATCAATAAGCCGTCTCGCACCTTCTTCAAAACTTTCGCGATCCCATGCAATGTAATAGCCACGTCCACCGGCGGCCCCATGCAACTTCACAATGCATAACCCCTTGATCTCATTTTTCGATCTGACAGCCTGGGGAGTCTTGAGGCCTGCCTCTTTCATCAACTTTTCTTTGAGGTCTCTGTCTGCCTCCCATCTTAATATCCACTTGTTGCCAAATACAGGTGTGTCTATCCTCTCAATTTCATCGCTTTTCATCTGAGATATCATAGTACCATGGGGAATCAACACGGAGCCTGCCTGCTTGAGACGGTTGCGACATGCATCCCCAAGGATCTCCACAAAACTGCCAACCTCGACAATTTCATCAATGAACTCAAACCTGGAGTATAGCCCCAGCCGACGTTTTTCGCACACAAGCAATGTCCTAAAACCTTCATCCTTCGCACCCCTGAGAACTTGCAATGAACAATGGGAGCCAAGCGTCGCAATCGTAAGTTTACTATGAGTAGTAGCAGCAGCCTTTCTATCCAATAGTTCCCAATTAACGGAGGAGATTAAAATTTCTTCTCAATAGCATTTATAGCTGAGCTAGAATTACCTGTCTATTGTTTCAATAAATGACAATAGGCTAGCTCACACTGCAGAGCATGCATTCATTGGATCGCTACAAAAATTGCTCGGCCACACGTTGAAGGTCAGAAAAGTAGAGCACAAAGGCTCTAGCTACAATACAGCTTTCATTGTGATCCCCCAGCTTGATCTTGATACTGTGATCAAGGCTGAAGCAGAAGTGAACTCACTTATTTCCGAAGGCCGCAGAGTGACTGCACGTATATTTTCGTCGCTTGAAGAAGCAAAGCGAGAGATGCCTGACTTGCGCGCAAATGAGGAAAGGATAACAGCAGCAGCACCGTCTGAGGTTAAAGTGGTAGAGATCGAAAATCACGATGTGGCAGCTTGCGCTATGGAGCATGCCAGCAACCTGCAAGAATGCGACTTTTTCCTAGTCACGCGCTTGTCGAAAAGTGGAAGTGAGTATGAAGTTGACTTTGTGGTTGGCCGCCAAGCCAAGGACACAGCTGTTGCTTTGTCATCCAAGCTATTACGAGTCTGCAACGAACTTAGAGCCAACGTTAACACTGTTGAAAAAACGGCACAAAAGCTTAGATCTGAAAATGAAATCAATGCTAGAAAGTTAAAAGCGCTTAGCCAAGAAAAGCTAGCAGGTATACAGCCGGTCACAAGTGCTACCGTAACGCTTCTAAAAGGAATATTTGAAAACCTGTCTGATGAACAACTTCAAGAATTTGCAGGCGAAATAATTACCGATCCAAATACAGTAGTCGTTCTTGCGAATATCTCTGATGAAAGAGCGAACATAGTTTTAGCCTGCAATGCAAAAATGCAAGGGATCGACTTGAACAAAATATTTAAGCAATTTGCTGACGCACATGGCCGTGGCGGAGGCAAGCCTCACTTTGTGACTGGCTTTGTCAAAAAGCAAGCCGTCACCACAGTGCTAGATAGCATTGCAAAAGAAATCTTGGGCTAGCCACCCATACCATTGCTGCTAGCCATCACTACTACCATCATACATACACATACTAATGCTGATAAGGTTAAATTAACCTCTTCGACATACCCCTGTCTAATTGGACGAATTGCTGCAGGAAGAAGATCTTAGAAATTGGCGAAGAACTCACTATTCCAAGGAGATAGCCCTCTCTGTAGGAGGTGGCGGTGAAGTCATTATCATGGGCTGGGTTGCCAGTATTAGAGATCATGGAAACATCCAGTTTATCATATTAAGGGATATGTACGGTGAAATCCAGATTACAGTAAAGAAGCGTGAATGCAGCGATTCGCTTTTCCAACTGGCCAAAGAGGTCAAGGAGCACAGCTCTATTGGTGTGCGCGGCAGGGTTAGGCCGCAGGAAAAGGTTCCAAATGGGGCCGAAATAGTGCCAATTGAGATCAGAGTGTTTTCGATAGCAAGAAAGGCGGCGCCTTTCCTTGTTCAGAGTAAGATGTCAACTGTAGGCCTTGATACTAGGCTTGATCTTCGTGCAGTGGATCTGCGACGAAATTATCTTGGATCGATATTTCGGATACGTCAAACCGTGCTCAATTCTATCAGGGCATTCCTCTCAGAGCAGAAATTCATTGAAGTGAATACACCTAAGATGATAGCTACTGCAACAGAAGGGGGGGCAGCACTTTTTCCGATATTCTATTACGACAGAGAAGCGTTTCTTGCACAGAGCCCTCAGCTATACAAAGAACAGTTAACAATGGCATTTGAAAGCGTATTTGAGATAGGGCCCATTTTTCGGGCAGAGCCTTCCCGCACTAATAGACATTTATCAGAGGCAATTTCCATCGATGTCGAGCGTGCATTTGTTGACTATAATGACATCATGTCGCTGCTTGAGAGGATGATATTAAAGATTGTAGATACACTAAAAGAAAAGAATCAAGATGATATGAAGTATTTACAGCTTCAGCTACCCTCTATGGAGATGCCGTTTTCAAAGTACAATTATTCTGACATCATTGATAGACTGCAGGAGGCGGGTGAGCACATACAGTGGGGAGACGACATTTCGCCACAGATCATGAAGAGTATACAACATGTAGACCTCGGTGAATTTTACTTCATAATTGACTGGCCAACTTCGACTAAGCCGTTCTATATCAAGCCAAGCGCTGAAGACAGCAGGATATGCGAGTCATTTGATCTGATGTACGGAGGACTTGAAGTTTCATCAGGCAGCACCAGAATAAACCACAAAGATCAGCTGGTAGAACGTATGACAAAGCAGGGTCTGAAGCCTGAAGCGTTTGACTACCATCTGCGGGTATTTGATTACGGAGTTCCACCTCACGCTGGCTTCGGTCTTGGTCTTGAGCGGCTCATAATGGCATTAACAAAAGTCGAAAATATCCGTGATGTCACACTTTATCCGAGAGACATAGATAGGCTGGCGCCATGATAATAATATGGTAGTTACAAGAGAAGAAGTAAAGCATATTGGGTGGCTTGCAAAGCTCGAGATGTCAGACGCAGAGCTACAGCGTTATACCACACAGATAGAAGAGATAATCAACTACTTGAACAAGCTAGACACAATACCACTTGAGCAGGTAAAACCAATAGTGATAAAAAAGAAATTTTCAGAACTTCGGGAAGATGCTCCGGAGAATTTCGAAGACGCCGCCGTGCTTGGAACAGGATATAGGAAGGACGGCTTTGTAAAGGGTCCAAGGATGGTCTGAATTGTCGATCTGTACCCTTGGAGTCGGGCAGATAGTTCAAGGCATCAAAAGCAGGGAATTTTCTGCTGAGGAATATCTCTCCCAGCTATTTGAAAGGATTGAAAAAGTAGAATCCAAGGTAAACGCCTTTGTCACACTCAACAAGGAAGAAGGTCTGGATAGAGCGCACAGGTTGGATAAAAAGATCAAGGACGGCGAGCAAAGTGGCCCGCTTGCAGGAGTCGCATTGAGCATCAAGGACAACATTTGCACAAAAGGAATGAAAACTACATGTTCCTCAAAGATGCTTGAAAGTTATATCCCGGCATACGATGCAACAGTGATCAAGCGACTGATGGCTGCCGGTGCAATCATAATTGGCAAGGCAAACCTCGATGAATTTGCAATGGGTTCTACCACAGAGTTTAGTCGACATGGCCCCACTAGAAACCCATGGGATATAAGCATGGTCTCAGGTGGCTCATCAGGCGGAAGCGCAGCAAGCGTAGCTGCCTTTGAATGCGCCGCATCACTTGGTTCAGACACAGGTGGTTCAGTCAGATGTCCTGCCAGTTTTTGCTCAGTAGTTGGGCTCAAGCCCACATACGGCCTTGTGAGCAGATTTGGGCTTGTATCCTATGCAAACAGCCTAGAGCAGATAGGACCTATTGGTAGGACAGTATCCGACGTAGTTTCAATTCTAAATGTGATTGCAGGTTTTGATGAAAACGATCACACTACGACCAATAGCATCAAACCTACATATTCTCTACAAGAAAGAAAAGGGTTACGTGCAGGTCTTATCAGGGAGTTTACTGAAGGTGCAGACTCTAGGGTATCCAAGATGATCTACAATGCTGCAGAAACACTTGAGAAGCAGGGCTGCAAATGCGAAGAAGTGTCTCTTCCGTCAGTACAATATGCGCTTGCGTCCTACTATACGATCGCAACCGCAGAAGCAAGTAGCAATCTCGCGCGTTATGATAACATCCGCTACGGCTTTGATATGAACCCTGAAGGTTACGAATGGAACAGCTATTTTGCTAGGGCACGCAGCAACTTTGGAGAAGAGGCAAAGAGAAGAATAATTGTTGGAACGTATGTGCTCTCTTCAGGATATTACGGCAAGTATTATCTGAAGGCGCAGCAGGTACGGTCCCTCCTAAGGCGCGAGATGGAGACTCTTTTCAAGAAGTACGATGTATTGATAGGACCTACTATGCCCATACTTCCTTTCAAAATAGGCGAAAGAATAGACGATCCCCTCAAGATGTATCTTGTCGATATTGATACAGTTGTAGCAAACCTCACCGGTATGCCCGCAATATCAGTCCCTGCTGGTTTTGCGGAGGGCTTGCCTGTTGGCTTGCAGATAATGGCAGACCAATTTGCCGAACAGACCATTCTTGATGTGGCAAATTTGTTTGAGCAAGCTGCAAAAGTGCAAAGGACCCCTGAGCTGTGATGCGTACCACTGCTACAAAGATAGGGCTTGAGATTCATTGTCAGCTGACAGGTACCAAGAGCAAGCTATTCTGCAGATGCAGTTCAGACTACAGAGGAAAAGCTCCAAACGTAAACATCTGCCCTATATGTGCGGGACTGCCGGGAACATTACCGCTTTTGAACCAAAAGACTGTCGAGTTTGCTGCAATGATCACTCTTGCGCTTGGCTGCAAGTTCCCAGATGAAATAGCATTCTACCGAAAGAACTACTTTTACCCAGATTTGCCCAAAAACTTTCAGTTGACACAGTACAATGCATACAGTATAACAAGCATAGGTGTAGACGGCAAACTCCAGTACGGTAACGGCAAGGACGCAAGAATAAGACGCGTACAGTTGGAAGAAGATCCTGGCAGACTTGTCTATGCAAGCGGCAGTATGGATACCAGCATCTATGTCTTGATCGACTACAATAGAGCCGGTGTCCCACTTGTTGAGATAGTGACAGAGCCGGACTTCGCCGACACAAAGGATGTGCGGATGTTCCTTGACAAGATAACTTCGATAATGGAGCATCTTGGTGTATGCGACACGAAGCTTGAAGGATCTGTGCGCTGCGACGCCAATGTATCGGTTGATGATGGCAATAAAGTGGAGATAAAGAACATTAGCTCATTTGGCGATGTAGAAAAGGCGTTGCGTTATGAAATCACAAGACAGAAAACGATGACGTCCCGCGAGATTCAAGTCAGGTCAGAGACTCGTCACTGGGACGATGCAAGAAAAGTAACGAAAGAATCGAGAACCAAGGAGGAGGAGCAAGACTACCGCTACTTCCCAGAGCCAGATATCCCCCTAGTAATGCTTGGAAGTGAGTTTGTTTCATTTATCAAGCAATCGATGCCAGAGCTTCCAGACACCCGTAGGGAACGTTTTATGTCAAAATATGGCCTGTCAGCCCACATTGCACAAGTGCTAATAGGGAATAAGGAGCTTGCTGACTTTTTCGAGTCCACTCTTATGATATACTTGTCGCCAAAAGAGATAGCCAACTGGCTAGTGACTGATCTTATGAGCTTTATAGAGGAACGACACAAGGAAGAAGAGCATTCGCTGTTTGCAGGCCTCAAGGTACGGCCAGAGCATGTCGCGGATCTCGCAAGACTGGTCGATCAGGATATGATAAACAGAGCCACTGCGAAGCAAATTCTTGGTCAAATAGTAAGGACAGGCGAGATGCCTTCCGAATTGGCGAAAAGGATGCATGCCAGCAGAATTGATGATGTGAGTGTACTGACTCAGGCGGTTCAGTCAGTCTTTCAGATGGAGCAGGCAGCCGTTCAGGATGCAAGACGCAATGCCAATGTTGCAAACTTTTTACTTGGCAAAGTAATGAAGATCACAAAAGGCAAGGCAGACCCAAAGGTTGCACTAGAGATGATACAGAAAAAGTTGAAAGAGGATTAGCTGCTGCTCACTATTTCTATCATCCTACTCTTATCCTACTCTTCCTCTCCTCCATCATCAGATTCATCACCACCACCATCACCGCCTCCTTCTTCATCACCACCACCACCATCACCGCCTCCTTCTTCATCACCACCACCATCAGCCTCCTCGCTGTTTGATTCACTTGGCTCTGTAGTAGTGGTGGGAGGGTTGGCAGGGTTGAGTTCATTAGGAGTGGGGTTAATGACTGGACAATCTTGAACAAGCCCATCTATCTCCTGTTGCAGCTGGTTGCTGCCTCCTTCGCTTTCGCTGAATAAGTTCCGTAGTACATTGCCAATAACCATATACAGCCTATGTGCATCTTCTGCATCAAAGCAATTGTCTTGGTCTACAATATCGGCAAACCTCTGTATAATGAGGGTACGCGAGTCTATCGTAGCATTATCAAATGTTGATCCAACATCTAGGTATGCGGTAATGGTAGTATCTCCTTGGCTGAGAGTTATGGATCTTGTTCTGTCTGTAACTCCGTTATCCCACCGGTCAAATTTCATGTTGCCTAGAACAGGTACTGTAACAGTGTATGTAGACTCAGCACTTCCAGTAAATGTCAAGGGAGCGTGTCCTTCCATCAGAGTGGTTCCGTTGGTTGCTTTAATGACAATATACACTCCTGTTATTGTATCACCCGAGAGATCCACCGCTCTGACAGTTAGGTCAGCAGTACCTCCTGCCACTTCTGCATCAGGTCGTAGCGTATCGGTAGTAGGAACAACTCGGAATAGTGTGCCATCTACAAATGAGAGGATGTACAGATAGCCATCAGGGCCTGTCTTAATGTCACTTAGGCCTCCAAACCCTGTACCAAAGATAGCACCCTCTGTTTCTCCAGAAGTATTCGCTACTGCATCCTTCAGCGCGCCTTCAAGGACAAACGCTGACCTGTTTCCATTCAGCTCAAAGTGATAGACTGTGCCATTGTTTATGTCGCCTACAAACATATCGTTTTCATACTGTTGGCCAAGTGCATTAGAATTGAGGAATTCAAGGGCTGTGGGGTTAACTGGTTCTGTCCATGTAAACTTGGGATTGCTGTAGTGGCTCTCTTCGTTAAACATCACAAGATCTGTCAGGTTGTACTCTGGTGGCACCATTCCTTGTACTATCTTCCAGCCGCTGTTAAAGCCGGCATTGACAAAGTTGATCTCATCTACAAATGGTGCGCCATCCTCAGTATCCCACAATATGCCGGTCATGGGATCAAAGTCTATACCACCGCTGCTGCGCATCCCATATGCAAAGTAGTATTTGGCAAAGGCGCCAGTCCCGATTATAGGCTCAGGAACCTCTCCATTTTTACCGATCCTTAGTATCCCACTTGTCCCATCTGCCTCCGAACCGTTTTTAAAATTCTGCACCTTGCCAGTATGATCTCCTACTTCGCCTATGCTGACATAGACATTGTTGTCTGGACCAATAACTACTGGTCCACCATTGTAGCGTGGTCCTGGGAGAGCTGGCAGATCAAGCAAGAGCGTTGGATTCACAAGTCGGTTTCCCTGTAGCTCATATCTGTACAGGCGATTGCCTGCAGGGGGCACTCCCTGCTTATCATCGCCGTCAACCCCTCCGCCTGATTCAGTGAAATACAAAAAGACGTAGGTAGTTGTGTCATTTTCCCTTGAAATAGCAGTGCCCAGCATTCCTCTATCGCCGTCATTTGCAACTGCGACGTCAAGGAGTGGCTCCGGCTGAAGCTCTCCGTCTTCGATCACCCGCACTCTTCCACTATCTTTTTCAAGCACCAGTATGGTGTCTTCATCTAAGAAAGCCATCGCGGTTGGATATACCAGTCCACCAGCAACTTGTTCAACTGTAAGGCGGTTATCATTTACAGACGGCCTTTGCCCTATAATCTCGGCTTCTTGGGCAGCTGCAAAATTATGTCCTAATACAAATAAAAGTATCACTGCTAAGACTATTGACAGAATTGGATGGGGCATACTCCGCTAGTGCACATGTACTCTAATAATAATGAATTGTTGATTGAATCTCTACTAGAGAGTTCTTAATGATCGTTATAGGGCTTTCTAGCCTTCTATAAAGAAGAGCGGCTAAAGGTATACAACCATACAATAATATTTCATTATACATATTAGTCATTTTAGTCGTTACTTCTTTTTTCTTCAGATGCAACAATCTCCTTTATGTGCTCTACAACTATAGGCAGGAATGCTCCCACATCCGTTACAATGCCAATTGCCTGAGCAGTTCCTCTATCTATGAGCTTGGTCACTACAGGCTGGCTAATATCGACTGCTACTACCTTGACTGAGGCAGATAGCATATTTCCTACTGCGATAGAATGTAGCATAGTAGATAACATCAGCACCAGTTTAGCTCCCTTAATCACTTCCTTATACTTACGTTGTGCCTCAACAACGTCGGTGAGTACGTCAGGCAGGGGACCATCGTCACGTATAGAGCCTGCAAGTACAAAGGGCACATGGTTTTTTATGCATTCATACATCACGCCGCTTCTCAGGACTCCTTTTTCAACCAGCGCCTTGAGCCCTCCAGCTTTGAAAACCTCATTGATGGCCTGCATATGGTTACGGTGTCCTCTAACTGCAAGAGTCCCGTCGTTCACACGCATGCCAAGGGAAGTACCAAGTAACGCATTTTCAACATCATGAACCGCCAGCGCATTGCCTGCAAGAAGGCCGTTAACGTATCCCATCTTGATCAACGATGCAAGTGCTTCAACTGCACCAGAGTGCACAAGCACCGGTCCTGACACTACAATTATCTTACCACCTTCCTTCCTTGTACTGTAAATATCGCTTGCAACTTTTCGAGCAATGTGCTGTGTGGGACGCTCGCTAGAACTTGCGCTGCTCATGAACTGGAAAATGTCAACACCTTCTCGAGGACGCTCCTGTGGAATTATCCTGACACCCTGCTCACCTACAACTGTCATGTCACCTTTGACAATATCGCGCACCATTTTACACTCGGCTGTCTTGCGTTGGACGTCCACTGTAATACACTTGTCCATCATCATATTATCGACATCTATCCATTGATTGCCGTAGTAAACTTGTGTTGTGTTGTTTGTGGTGCTATAGAAGTCGTCAGGCATCACCATATCCTTTGGAGCAGGCTCTAGCTTGACTTGTTGCACTAACACAGGCTGAGCCCCTTCCCTGTACACCTGTTCAAGTATGCTTTCAAGATGTTCTTTACTTCTCCCCTTTACCAGCAGTCGGGCGTAACTGGGATCGCCCTTTCTCTTACCTACGGTGAACTCAAGAACCTGAAAGTCGCCCCGAAGATCCATGATGCCATCAAATATCCTTGTCAGTATCATTGAATCGATAAGATGTCCTCTTGTCTCTATTTCCTGCTCGAACCTGTCTGCCAAGGTTAGCTCATAAGCTTTTTCGGTATAAAAGCCATATCTGCGGGTATACAGTCTTTTATTGAGCGAACCGATCTATTGTTACTAAAATAATAATAATAATAATAATAATCACATTTCAAGGATTGTGATCATCATAATAGCTACCATTATTGCGATTATGCACATATCCTCGAATAGACAGTAAATCTAACCTAATCCGATCTAACTATCCATAATAGGTTTGCGAATTCTTTTCTAAAAACACAAAGATAGATAGGGCAATAATTCTGCCATCAATTGCATTCCTTGCGATCGGATCGCAATATTCATTTTATCATTGGCTGCACTCGAGCAAGTTACTTTATACTACTTGGTCTGCACCCTGCCTCATTTACCGCTCAGAAAGTATTAGTATGACAGAGACATCAGCGAAAATTGGCGTGATGAACTGTCTTGACTAGATAGGGAGTGATAATTTCCCAAAGTATTCCTGCATGTTTTGCTCCATCTTAATCTTCGTGATAATCTCATTCTTTACATCTTCTGAAAACCACTGTGCAATTGATTTTGCAATCCCCTTGCTATCGCAAAAAGCAATCATGTAGCCAGCGTTCTCCTTGACCACGGCGTATAACATCTCATCTCCTACAGGCTCCCAAATATTGTTTTTATTATCTTTGAGTGCAAGGGCAGGCATGGCATGACCTGCATAGCGAGTTAGCAACTCTTGTGCAGCTTTTACACGTTTTTCGCCTATCTTGAGGGCCATGAAATACTGCATGCACTATCTCTTGGGTGGTGCCCGCCTTAAAGATTTTAGGATTTCACTTACAATGTCACCTGCTTCACCAACTGCTGTCTTTGCAGAGTCAAAGAATGGAGCCAGCAATTTGTCTGCATATCCCTGCTTTGCATACTGATTAGCCTGTAGTGCCATCTCCAGCTTGTCTATCCGGTGGACAAATCTCGCAATTTCGGTCCTATTATACAGATATTCAAGCCAGATCTCTTCATACTCTTCTCTTACCTCTTTGGGAAGACCAGACAGGATGAATTTCATTGCATTTTTCTCTTTGGTCAATTTTTGCAGAGCATTCACATCCCCGGGCGTATAGTCACCCACTATGGACTCTGCAAGATCATGCATGAGTACCATCTTGATTACTTTGTGCGTATCAAAGCCTAGCATGTCTGACAAAAGCATCGCAATGGTTGCCATTGAAAATGTATGATCTGCAACTGACTCGGCATCCTCAACTTGGACCTTTGAGACCCAGCCGGCGCGCTTGATGGATTTAAGCTCCAGAACAGAATGAAAAAAAAGAAATAGGTCATCTACTGCTACCATTTTCTCGTGTCGCCTTCAAGAAGGCCGGAGCCATGATGTATCCTGTCTATATGCTTTGAGAGCTCTTCTTTACTGTCGAACTTTGATGCGCAGTAGGGACAATGGATATTATCCTTTTCGCTGGCCATGGTTAATGCATAAGAATGAGATACCTAACTTTAAAGCTAATTGTCTTGAGCTGTCTCACTACCGCTGATCGAAGTATTATTAGAGGATATCAACGCCACATTGTCATCAACAACTTGAGGCAACAGGTCGACAAAATACGCAAGCGCTATTGTCGTCACCGCCATCAACAAAGTGATAGCTAATATTATCAATACATTATAGATTTGGCCCACAGACTATAACACGGCAGGGAGGCTTTAGGAATTTTAATGTTAGTCTTTTATTGCAATTGCTGGCAGAATAGTGACAAATTACTTTCTCCAAGGGAGGTCTTGCATGCCCAGCCTCTTGTTGGCAAGTCGAGCTGCCACAAAGAGAAGATCAGATAGCCTGTTAAGGTAGACTATTATTGCAGGGTTTAGTGGCTGACTCTTTGAGAGCGACACGACAGCTCTCTCTGCCCGGCGTGCAACTCCTCGACTAAGATGCAAAAGTGATGCTTCTGTGCTTCCCCCGGGCAGGATAAAAAATGTGATCGATTCAAGCTCCGACTCGATTCTGTCGATGATTGGCTCTAGAGCAGACGCCATTTTTTCGCTAGTGCGCGGCGTCTTGTTATTGGTCTGCGGCCAGGACGGGTCGGCAAGATCTGATCCGAGAACAAAAAGGTCATTTTGCACTTGCTCTAAAATACCTGCTACATCCGAAAGTAAATCCTGTCTTGAGCGCAGAAACGAAATTGCAAGACCGATACTAGAATTCAGCTCGTCAACTTCCCCATAAGCCATTATGCGCGGATCAGCCTTGTTCACATGCTTGCCACCGATAAGCCTAGTCTCACCCCTGTCCCCAGTCTTGGTGTAGATCTTCACTATCCTTTACAGCAAAGAGGAGATAGTTTAAGAATATATCTGTTGGATAAAAAAAGGGAACTATTGAATTAAAATAGTGCCTACAAAAATTTTATGTGTTCATGAAAGGATTGCGTAGTGGATGATGAACCTGACATTACGAATGTCCTTAAGAAGGGCCTTGAGCGTCATGGCTTCGCAGTTGATACCTTCAACGATGCGCGAGCCGCCCTTGCAAGTTACCAACCTATGTATTATGACCTTATGTTGATTGATATTAGAATGCCTAGGATAAATGGCTTTAACCTCTACAGACAGTTTAATAAAAAGGACACAGGCGTTAAGGTACGCTTTCTAACCGCGTTTCAGATCTATATTATGAAGAGTTCAGAAAGATGTTTCCCACAATAGATGTCAAGGCATTTATCAGAAAGCCTATCAGCATACCAAACCTCGTCAATCAGATAAATGCAACTATCGCGTCGAAATAGTATTAGCATAGTCATAGCGCTCCTTAAGATATTTTACAAGTCTTATTGCATCCATTTCCTTGAGGCTCGTTCTATTTGACCTAATATAACTGCCAAAAGAGTTGATCTCGCTTTCAAGCACAGGATACTTATTCTTTGCCTCCTCGAGAATGTACGTATATTTTCTGTAGGGAAAGTAAATGTCTTTTGCCAGTTTGACAAGCAATTTTTTTGCCTTTTTGCTGATGACTTCTTTTTTGTGTGCAAGGTAGAGGTTATACCGTATGTCTATCATAGCCTCGGATTGTAGCTGGTAGTCACCCTTCTCTGCGGCAAATGTGACTGCCACTTCGTCGTCTGCATTAAGCTTGCCCATCTTGTAGAGTTGAAATATCTTGCCAATTCCTACCATGCCAAACTTTTCAAGCTCGACTGCCCTCAATGCTCCTAGACTTGCTGCACCGGCTAACAGCACACCATTCTTTCTTGCCAGATGGTAGACTTCAATGGGGGTAGGAGGGTAATCCTGCAGGAACACACCATCGATAAACCCAACCGCCATCTCCACTGCATCAAAATCTGCGGCCAGCCGCAAAAAATCTCCTTTTCTTGCAGGGGGTCTGTAGTCTGCGTCAAAGATTTTTCTTGCCTTTTCATGGCTCAGTGATGGCCCTAGAAATATTATCGGCTTACCCATTGCTTAAAATACGCCCTTGCTCGCATGCCCATAACTGACTTTGTTATCTTGAATGTCTCAAGACCTGGCACTATCGCCCGGACCACTGGGATTCCAATATCAGGATTTGTGAGGTTGACGATTATTACTCGATTCAATCCTACACTCTTTAGGCGTAAGAGGATCAGATTGATATCGTCGAGAATATCTTCATTGAAGAATGTTTGTACTTCTCGGAATTTGATCTTTTTTGTGGAGGGCATAAACTGCCAAGCGCGTCTATCATCGGTGTTTTCATCGCTATACTTTATCTTACGCAGATCATCTCTTGCGCCCTGAATGTTTGCAGCCCTTGTCTGTGATACTTCAGTGATTGCGCGGAGAAGTGCTATCCTCGTATCAGGATGTGTCCCATGTCCCTCTGCAAGGTAGCCGTAGTCGTGGCTGATCCACTCCACGCTGCTTGCATTAAATGTCGGGATGCCAATATCGGAGGTGATATCCTTTACCATAAGTGAAATGCCTGCCTGTTTGAACTTTTCCACTAAGTTCTTGACAGGCTCAAAGTCAATTTCTGAAATATCGACATCAGAGAATATGCTAGGGTCATCTACGAATTTATCGGCTAAAATAGGGGACACTGAAAATGACTCAGCATTTAGGGAATGTATAATTGTCCGCAAGATGTGGAATGGGATAGCGCTTGCCCGTAGGTCTGCTAGGCTCATTGCATCTCGCTCTATTACCTCACATAGGGCATGACATACTGCCTCTTCCATTACGTTGCCGGATGCAAGTCCATTTGTATGAAAGTATGCAAAAGGATTGACTGCTGGCGGAGGCGGCATGTATCGAAACAATGCAATGGATGCAGGCACCATTATTTCCTCGCCATTTACAAGGTCATAGCCAGATAGCCAGTCCATTATCATGTCGGTGCGATACAGAAACCTTACTGGCTCTACTATCTTGTCGGGATGCAACACCTTGTAGGTCTGGGACAGCTCAGAATAGCTTGACCTGACAAATTTCCCCCTCCAGCCTGATGGCAGTGAAGAATAGCGTTCAATACTTTCCATTAATGCGCTTACCATTGCGTGCTCCTTTGTTGGGCCCTTGCCGCTGTAGACCCAGATATAGTCCTCACTGCCCGGTAACACTGCAGAATAATTTGGGATGCGTAGTATATCCATGTCAGTAATATCGGCAAGTCTGGTGACGCCAATCTTTTTCGATATCGGCACCACCTTCTTCAAAGTCTCTTGGGCTGGCTTAATTCTTGACGTGCCATTGACTGTCCACTTTTTCCTGCTTTGCAGCTGCACTACACTTATAGAGCCTCGCTGAAGTTCATATCAAGCTTTCTCAGCCAAAACGTTCTCAATCCTACATAGGTGAATCAAGAAATCTAAAGCGATTCTGCTTTAATCAAAGCAGCAGATACTTCTTCCAGGTAAGAACTGTAAACCTAAACATCCTAAACAGGATTTAAATTCAATTATTTCCTGCGACATAGTCAACTTATTTATTCAGACACTAAGTTCAGGCTACAGCAAGAGAAGTTATTGGCGAGATCGAGAGGTTTATTATACCACTTTCTTCTTTGGAAAGTCTTGCAGCTCATTATGATGGCACCGAAGACAAGCCCTAGGCTCGACCTCTGTTAGGTAATTTACATAGAAACATTTTACGCATTGCAGCCGTGTCATCCTGGCTAGCAGGTTCAGCTCGTTACCATCCTGCCTCACAACCTTTCTTGCAATTAGGATTTCAATCACAGAGGTCAGAATATTTGATAACTGGTCAGGATCAGAGTTTCTGTATCGTAGATAAAGGGCTGCCATTTCCTGCGCTAAGAATTCTCTCCTAAATGAGGTCTTGCCAGCGTTTGATTGCCTAAATAGATGGTCACGGAGGTACCACTCTAGCTCCCTGACTTCAGGATTAGCTGACACGCTACAAAAACAATGCAATAATATAATATTTAAGAAAATAGTCATAGTGTGTTGCTTTTTTGTATTAGCGGATTTGTCTTCTCTAAGCCACCTTGAGAAGATGTGTTAAGGGGTTTTTACAACTACCCACAAGAAAGCTTTTTTGTTGATCGAGAAAGCAAGGTCGGTATGGGATGGCAACTGGTAGTGAGGGCAATACTGCAAATGACAGTTAGAGTCAGCTAATTAAGAGAAGTCAAAGGCATAAAAGATGTGTCCAAGGTTTGATCTTATAACTGCCATGTATCAGAGTCTGAACTGGAATACAGCCAAGTCTTTTTTCACAAGTTGTAGTCAAAAAGAAGATAGCATCATTATATATTGCAGTTAATCTTCAAATCAAAAAGGTTCACGTGGCAAGATGATAACATTAACTGGCAGCTTCTTGTTCCTCAATTGACAATTAAATACTTGCAGCTCATATAGCTGACGCATAGATGCCAAGCAATAAAAAAGGTCATCACAAGGAGCATGGCGCTGAGGGGGACGACTTGATAGAGCCAAAAAAGGTAACTAGCAAGGAGCTGAATGAAATTGAAGAGCTAAGTGCCAGGGTTACAACTCTCGTAGAGATGCTAGATGAAAAAGGCATACTTGATATGAAAGAGTACAGAAGAACAGTCGCCATGCGTCTTCACGAGATATCCAAGGCCGGCGCCTTCGAAGAGCTAGATGAAGAGCTATGACAAAAGCCTTTTCATCTAGGCAGTCCTTTTTGGCCTTTTATTCTGTCCAGGCTAGACACAGATAATGACAACAACGATAATAGGTTCTACAACCAAAATACCTGGTAGAAAAAGCTACTTTATAATAAGCAAATTCAATCATAACGAGCCCCTGATGATACTAGGAAGCCATATGATGGCTAGTTCTTTTGAATATTCTCTAGCATATTCCGTCAGGAAGGGCTTTGCCACAACTATTTTGAAGATACTCATTCATTGATATGTGAATTGGTATTCCACCCGCATTACTAACATCAATAGCATGGTTGAGGATATTGTTAGAGGATATCGTATTGTTAAAGCTACTTACATCTAAGAACATGCCAATATTGCCATTTCCAATTAAATTGTTAGTACCTATTGTGAAGTTATTAGAATCCATAAGCACAATTCCTTCATCAGTATTTTGTGATACTTGATTACTTACGATCAAAGCCTCCTTGCTTGATTGAGATGCTATGCCGATTGTATTTCTTTCAAGAAAGCTTCTATAGACTGTAATTTTATCGGAGGCTTTTAATGATAAACCTATATTGTTATCTGTCAATGTGAGGCCCAATACATAACCTTTTTGACTTCCTGCAAATTCAATAGCTTTATCAAAACCCGTGATAATACCAGGTCCGCTAATTGTAATATTCTTTTGACCTGGAACTAGTATTCCGATCTCTTCTATTTTTGGAGTGCTTAATGTGTCTGTACTGTTAGTCAAAGATAATCTATGATTATTGAGGTTTATCGTTATTCCATCTGTGCCTACAATCATCCCAACTCCAGGGCATTCAATGTCTTTTAACAATATAGCATCTTTAGTGATCACCTGACCACAAGATGCAATAGTTGTAGGG
>DATMWK010000051.1:0-18758 GCA_035562555.1 Nitrososphaera sp.
TTTTATGTCCAACCTAGGAATTGATAAATGTAAAGGCATATTGTTTTGCTGCTTGGCCAGCTCTGATGCTATCGTTTTTGTATTAGCGCTCGAGCCTAAAGCGGCGCCAAATCTGTAAGAAATATTTTTTTAACATCTAGCGTGCAATTGGAATATGGGTAGGCAAGTTTATTCAACAGATATTTTGAATTCTCTTCCATCAATCTCGACAACTTTGTAGCTTACCTTGATGGCTGCATCTTCTAACAAAAAGACAGTCCTCACTCGTACAAGATAAGTCAGTTCATCCTTCATTAGTGATAACGTTGTGATTTCCTCTCTTGTCAGTCCTGCAACGTAGGCGGCGTCGATTATCTCAGTTGGATTGTACTGCCGCTCTTTGCGCAACTGTTGCAACTGTCTTGCCAGGTCTCTTAGCAACCCCTTTGCAATCAAGTCCTTATCGCGTATGCTCGAAACAAATACGATAATGCCGTCTCTTTCAGAGCAGGAGTATCCATCTGAGGATTTATAGGCAATATCTACGTCCGAAGCCAACAGCTTGGTTGTCTTGTCTTTATTATATGCAAGCAGGTACTCCCCAGACTTCTGCAAAGCGCTAACAAGCTCTAGCTTGTCCACCCTCTCAAATGCTTCCGCAACTCTATTGATGTCTGCCTTGACTCTTGGCGCAATATTTCTTCTAACAAGTGAAATGTTAGCAGAGATTGGCATCTTTGTAGAAAGAAGGCTAGCCACCTTTTGAAGCTGCGAGCCAGTGTCTATTTCCACTAGTCTGTACTGTCCTGCATTAAGTTGGTTGCTAAGTACATCTGAGATCCCTTGCACGTCAAGCAACCTCAAATTCTGACCGCAGATAATAACTTCCTTTATGGGCCAGCGTCGTTTTAAGCTAGCAAGGTTTCTTGCTGCGTTCGCAAGCGAGACTATCTCTTTTATCTTATCAAAAGCCAATTCCACCTCCGAGTTAACTAATTTTTCATCTCGCTTCGGCCAGCTTTCAAGCAAGATGCTTTTTTTCCTGTTGAAACAAGTGATGTAGAGATACTCAGTTATGAATGGGGACAGCGGGTGGAGCATTATGTTTAGCTGTATCAGGACATAGCCTATCACCGAGTATACAGCAAGTCGCTTGTCCAGATTTTCTGGGCTATCATCCCAGATTATGTTTCTTGTCATAGGAACATAAGTTTGGCTAAGTTGATTAATGATGAATGCATCTATTGCTTTGGCAGCTTCGTGAAACCGGCAATAATCTAATGCTTCGCTTACTTCTACTACTAACTTCTGCAGTTTTGATAAAAGCCAGACTTCAGTTAACCCAAGAAGACTATTATCAATTACCCAGTTCAGTGTGTGCTTTTCCTCATTGAACCTGTCAAATTCGCTGTTCTGCTTGAAGTACACATGTAAATTATGAAGTGTGCTTAGTACCTGGTAGGGTCTAGTCTTCATTTCGTCAAGGCTAAAATTAAGCGACTCAATGGGGGACGACTTCCACATAAAGTACAACCTTACAAGGTCTACTGGATTTTTAGTCAAAAGCGTATCTGCTTCAATAATATTCCCAAGGCTCTTGCTCATTTTGTTACCCTTTTCATCAAGGACATGACCTTGGAATAGAAATGATCTGAATGGCGCGATAGCTGACTGCTTCATAATCACATTTTCCATCAATAGAGTGTATGCCCATCCTCTTGTCTGGTCGATACCCTCTGTCAAAAAGGTAGCAGGGATTAAATCTGCGTATTCCTGATCGGTGAGCGAGGCATAGGGCGCGGCGCCGCTATTGTGCCATGTGTCAAGGACAAATGGTTCGCGCTGCATTATTGCTGTTCCGCAATTTTCGCAATTTATTTTGATCCTATCAATCCAAGGGCGATGAAGTTCAAATTCAGGGCCATCAGGGAGGTCCATAGCCCTCCTCAAAATCTCGCCTCTTGAGAAGAGCAAGGCTTTGTGGGCGCACTTGGGGCATGTCCATATAGGAAGAGGGGTACCCCAAACCCGTTCCCGAGATATGCACCAAGGGTGTTGCTCTCTAATGATTTCTATGAATCGATTCTTCGGCTGATCAAAATAGTACTCTACATTTTCTGCAGCCTGCAGTGGCTCCTCGCCCAAGTTTTCAACAATATAGAAGTATTCACGCCTGGCAAGCCAGACTACCTTGTGATGAGAACGCCAACACGTTGGGTATTGGTGTCTTATCTTCCCTATCTTGACTGATGCGTTAGCTTCCTTCATTGCTTCCATCACTTTGTTATCTGCATCCCTGACAAAGAGATCCTTGAAGGCCCCGGCCTTTTCTGTAAAGACTACCCTGTCATCTATTGGTACAAAAATGGGAACATTTCTTTTCGTGGCTATCTCAAAGTCTTGCTCGCCATTTGCTGGTGACAAATGAACAAGACCACTGCCCGTTGCTGTGTCAACAAAGTCCTCGCTAACTACAAAGTGTATCGATTTCTTGGCTGCAAGCTCTGCTAGACCTGGTATGATGTGGAGCAAGGGGTGGACGTAATATCGCCCATCAAGCTCGCTTCCCTTGATTGTTTTTTCGACTCTGAAATCTTCAATATGCAATTCCTTCATGAGGTCATTCATTCTGTCGGCACCGACAATCCATAGCTCCTCCTCATCATTATTGTTAATACGCACATAATTATAATCAGCCTTGGGATTTACTCCCACCATTTCGTCTGTAACGATTGTAAAGGGCATTGTCGTCCACACTATCATATACGCAACTTCTTTTTCTTCTTCATCTCTCAACAGCTTGACTTTATAGTAAAATGAAGGGTCTTCAACAGTTTCATACCCTTGATTTACCTCAGCATTGCTAAGCGATGTTTGGCATGATGGACAGTATGCGACTACTCTGAACCACTCCTTCAGTACTCCGCTTTCCCATGCCTTCTTCAAATACTGCCATTCTCGCTCTATGTACTGATTATGGAAAGTCCAGTATGCCTTTTCATAGTCAAACGACATGCCAAGTAGCTTGTCAACTGAAACCCACTTTTCGTTGTACAGGTGGACTATCTTCTTGCACGTTTCAACAATTTTTTCCACTCCAACCTTGCTGATATTTTCTGCCTTGCTACCTGTTAGCCCAAGCTCCTTTTCTGCCTGTAGTTCCACAGGCAAGCCTTGTGTGTCCCAGCCCGCGCGAAAGACTACTCTTTTTTTTTGTAAAGTGTTGAACCTGTACCAGAGATCTTTAATTATTCTGCCCCGAATGTGGCCCACATGGGGCTCGCCATTCATTGTAGGGGGACCCTCTATGTAGCCGACAAGCTCTCTTCCTTGCAGCTCATTCTCTAGGTAAGCTATTAAATCAAGATTAGCCAGATATTCTCGAACATTATTTTCGATTGCCTTGGCGTTGAAATTGGCATTAAAGTCCATCTATGTGCGAGAATCTCGATAGCGGAGCCTGCGTTTATGTTTTTGGCTATCCAAGCTTGAGCAGACTTTCAGTAATCGTGATTACGTTTATTTATCCAGACAATTCATGCAAGAAGTATTAGCGCTCATGGCCCCATCTTTTTTATTATTTGGGGTTTTTGCCCGATCATTTTTTTGTGCGGGCCAGAATCTCCACGATCATTATTAATTTTGCACATATGTATTTTGTAGGCAGCAATGTACCAGCCAATGTTAATGTCCAAGATGTCGATGTGGTTGCTTGTGTACTTGCAGACGGCCCTTGCACATCAAACTAGGATTAAGAGTGTAGAATACTTCTCTCTCTTTTCCCTTATTTTTCTTCTTCTCCCTTACAAAGCTACAGATATATCTATTGTTTCAAGATCATCGCCTTCGAAGTATATTGGAGTTTCTTCAATGACTAGGTTCTTCAGGCGAGGACCCAATGCAGATTTTGAACCCTGATTACAGAGGCAGTATTGCGATGAATACTGGCACAAACACTATTGCTACAGTGTTGAGCAGCTTAATTACCGTGTTTAGTGCCGGCCCGGCTGTGTCCTTATATGGGTCGCCAATCAGGTCTCCTACGACTGCGATTGCATGAGCCTCAGTCTTCTTCTTACCTTGCATTTCGATGTATTTCTTGGCGTTGTCCCATGCGCCTCCGCTGTTTGCAAGATGGTATGCAAGGAACAGCCCACTTACCACGGCACCCATGAGCACGCCTACCACAGCAGTTGGACCTAACAGCACTCCTATTACTATTGGAGCCGCAATTGTGACTAGCGCCGGCTTCCACAGCTCTCTAAGGCTTGCAGTAGTTGCAATGTCAACGCATTTAGCATAGTCTGGAGTTTCCGTGCGGTCCATTATGCCTGGCTTTTCCCTAAACTGTCGCCTCACTTCGTCAACCATCTTTGAAGCTGATCTACTGACTCCTGCAATAAGCTGGCTTGTTACAAAGAATGGGATGAGGCCCCCAACTAGGAGCCCAATTACGAGCCTCACATCTGAAAGCGAGTATTCAAATGCCATTGCTGGGAATATCTTGTCAGCCTCAAGCTGAAATGCCTGTATAATGGCAAGTGCAGCAAGTCCTGCACTTGCAATTGCAAACCCTTTTGTTATGGCCTTAGTAGTATTGCCAGCAGCGTCTATCTTGTCAGTTATTGTTCGATTGTCTTCGCCCATGCTAGTCATTTCAACGATACCACCAGCATTGTCGCTAATGGGACCAAATGCGTCAATACAAAGAACTATTCCTGCAAGGCTGAGCATAGCCATTGCAGCCATGGCTGTGCCATATATTCCCATAAGCGGGTCCTGAGTCACTCCAAATGTGATGCCATATGAAACACCAAGTACAATGACTATGGCAAGCATAAATGGTCCAGTTGACCGCATGCCCATAATGATGCCTGTAAGGGTGTTTGAGGCATATCCCCACTTCGTTGAGTCTGCAATCTCCTGCACGGGCTTATACTTGGAATTTGTGAAATAGTCGGTGATTCTCTGTATCACTGGTACAAGTATCACTCCTACCACCGTTGTTGCAAACAGTGAATATGACAACACGTTGAAGCCTAGAAAGGCAGTTGTGAAGAAAAAGTTGAGACCAATGGCTATTGCGGCGCTTACTATAAATGCAATGTTGAGTGGGTTCATTGGGTCAGATATCCTTCTTGAAGTTATCGTCATGGCACCAATTATTGACGCTATTAGGCCTGAGGCCCCTATTAGCATCGGGTAGATCACCATAGGGTTCACCTCGATCCCAACAATTGGAAGAATTGTTGGTCCAAATCTATCGCCGCCTATTGCTTCTAGGCTGCCTGGGGCAACCAGTGCACCAAGTAGCATGGCTGCGAGTATCGTGACAATGTACGATTCATAGACATCGGAGCCCATACCTGCTGCATCGCCTACGTTGTCGCCAACATTATCTGCGATCGTAGCTGGGTTCCTTGGATCGTCTTCAGGGATCCCTGCCTCGACCTTTCCAACAAGGTCGGCTCCCAAGTCAGCAGCCTTTGTAAATATACCGCCACCGGCCCTGATAAACAACGCAATTAGACTTGCACCAATACCGACCCCCGCAATCATCAATGGGTCAGGAAACACAAAGTACAGCGAAGTAATTGCTATCAATGCCATGGCAGGCACAGACAGGCCGACGGTTGCACCACCTCTGAATGCAGTGGCAAATGCAGGCCCGAGACCCTTAGATGTTGCGTGAGCCGCTCTCGGAGCAGCCTTGACTGTGATCCTAAGCGAAATAAGACCTGCGATCCCAGATAGTGCAGCGCCAACTGCAAACGCAACTCCATTTGAGAAACTTGAAGCAAAACCGATGATCACTGCAAGGACAATCGCCACTGGTATTACAATCTTGAATTCCCTTCTTAGGAAGGCCATTGCGCCGGTCCTCACAGCAGAGGAAATGTTGGTCATACTTTCGGTTCCACTTTGCTGCCTACCAACCCAGGCAGCAAACCCTGCTGCGGCTCCCATTGACGCTACCGAAGCCCCGATGGGCAGCATGTCTTCAAAAACCATTTGCGGTCTTTTTCCGTTGGACTCGTTATATAAAGGGTTACGAGCAACCAAGCAACAACCAGAACAAGGCCAGCTAAATGGCAAACTTCTATCGCAAAAGCCTATTCGGAGCCTAAAATTCGAACACTGATATTTTCTTTTGGTTATTGATACGAACTTTTGAGGCTCTAAAGCTGTACGCGGATAACAAAAATGCAATTTCGATATTCAAAGACGACATACAGTCAGCTTATGCTAACTGCTAGCTGGTTAACGCTTGTGCTATTTGCGCTTGATGGCACTTTCACTGGGCATTTTACTGACAAAGGCTTTACGGAACCTCAGCCGGGGTATAGTCGTAGACATATGATACCTAAGATTGACCATAGCTGATATGGTTAAAGGGACGAGAACCATCAGAGTCCAGGCCAAAGTAGCCCCGTTTATTAGTTTCGCAAGATGTTGAAACGTGGAGCTGAGTCTGAGCGATGGCTAGAACTCCTGCCAAATGCAAAAACTACTAGAGAAGTGCCTAAGAGGCTGCACAGGAAGAACAAAAAGAAGAAAAATGATTTTTGCTCAAAGAGCCTTGAACTGGTCGCTCCATCGCATGTAGGCCCTTATCATGTCAACGCTGACACTCGGCTTTCGGATCCTAAATATTTCTCTGAAATCGCTCATTCCTATGGCTCTTGGGTTGGTGCCGTCCTCCATTGCTCTGCCACTTTCAAATAATTCATTTACAACCCGTAGTTGAACGGACTGACAAATGTCCTTGATGTCGCTTGCGCTGTAGCCCTCACCTATTTTTGCAAGTTCGTCAACCCTTAGCGTCCCGTCAACATTTAGGGGACTTGTATACTGCACAAAAAGGTTTGTCCTTGATGCGTTACTTGGTAGCGTGACGTAGATCCTCTTTTGGAACCTGCGCAGGAAACCAACCTCTAGGCTCCAAGGCTTATTGGTTGCCCCTATAACATAAAGTTGGGATTCTTTGCTCTTGCCATTGATACCATCCATTTCTGTCAGAAACTGGTTTTTGACTCTAACCTCACCTCCTACCTCACTGTTGCGTGTGCCCAGGAGAGAATCTATCTCATCTATAAATAAGAGAACTGGTACTCCCTCATTTTCGGTTAGATTACGAGCCATCCTGAATAGTTTAGAAATGTTCTTTTCAGCCTCACCTAGCCACTTACTCATCATTGATGCAGCATCAACATTGATGAAGTAACCGTCAATTTCCGCAGCAGCTGCAGCTGCAAGCAACGTCTTGCCGCATCCAGGCGGGCCGTAAAGCAATATGCCCCGAGGCCAGCCAAGGGGGAACAAGTCTGCTCTCTTTGTAGGATAAACAATAGATTCACGAATTGCCCGCTTGGCATCTTCAAGTCCTATGACTTCCTTCCAGCTCACTTTAGGCTTTTCTTTCATCACCAAGTCATCAAAGTCAGCCTTGAGCGTTTCTACACTCCCGCCAGACTTAGCTGAAGCAGATGTATTAATAGAAGGAGAAGAAGAAGTAGTAGAAGAGCGCTTGCTTCCATGTCCATTTGGAGGATCTAGTTTAGTAGTATCGATTTGGGTTGGCGTCAACCTTTCTTCCTCTAAACCGTGCGACATCTGAAGAGCCTTGATCCTATTCTGGTATGCATTGGCTCTCTCCATGTAGACCTTGTTTAACTTGTAATCAGGATATATTTGAACGAGTTTGACCAGCGCCTCTATAGCCCGCTGATATGAATTAATTGCCATTCCACGTGAGCCCTGAGAGTCCAACCTGATTGCTTCGGCTGCATATTTGCTTGCGCTATTTTCTAGTTCTTGTGGTGCTAGACTCATAAATACAGTTCAAGCCAGATTGGATTCTTTCTTTGAATTACTTATGTGTAAATCTATATTGCCTAGCTAACAAAATAATTTGCACCTATCGTATTATGCTCTATAAGTGCTCTTCCTATTGCTTGTCCTTCTTCTCTCCCTCTTTTTGCTTTCTCTGCCGATGAAAGAAAAAAGCCTATTTCACTATAGCCTTTGATGTATTTGCATTGCCTACTGCTGGAACATTAAGTGGGCTAGGATGTCCGGTTTGGTCTCCTGCTCCAAGTTCGACAAAAGCCGAGACGGCCCCTCGGATATTGCGTCTTGCAATCGTGTAAAAGAAGTCCCATATGCTTCTCATATGCTTCGATGATTTCTTCGCCATAATCATTTACTTCGCTGACATAGATAACTCTGCATTTATTATTATTAATGCATTAAATTCTCCAAATTACTGCACAGACTCAAATCCTAACAGAGGAGATATAACATTTAGGATCAGCTCACCTTGGTTTGGCTAGATTCAATGTCACATCAGCTCTTGGTAGTACTTGCTTGCTCCATCCTTTACTACCTATGATAAAGTTGATCTATCATTCTAATCTTAAGCACTAAATCTTCATCACATAGGCATTGTGATAGTGATTCACCTACGGCAATTGGCTATGTGATTTGTCTATGTGTTCCTATAATTGTGAACCTCAAAAGATGTCATTACATGAAGATATGAAAAATAACAATGATGAAAAACTATGCTCCCGATATAATTGCGGTTTGCTGAGAGCCAGCTTGCCTGTCATATCTGGGCCTCAAGGCCAACCTAGGAAAATCTCACAGGTATTGCAGGCAGCTCAGGCGCTTTGGAGAACTCTTCTTCCATCTTCTGGTCTATTAGTTGCGAAACGTCTCCAATGAGGCGTACCCCTTCTTCATTAGCGCTCTCAAAGTTTATAGTAAAACCACCAACCTGCCCTGCATCGACAAGTATCCCACTCAAGAGCTCTGAAATAACGCCGAGCTCTCCCTCCATCTCTGGCACATATGGTGTGATCGATGATCTAAGATTCCTTACGACAGTCATCGCGGGACTCAAGACATCCACAACGTGGCCAAAGTCGGAGGCTGATGATAATTTTGAGATGAGCTTTTCCAGTGAAACAGAAGTAAGGAGCAAGGCTCTTGACAGCTGTCTTGTACGTGAGAGTTCTGACGAAAGGAGAGTCAAATGTTGTGTGTTATTCTCTTTTACTGAGACCATCAACTTAGTGAAAATGTCACTATCTCTAGCTTTGTTTATGCTATGAAGCTCTTCCAGACGATCGATTAGCACTTGTATCTTCTTTCTCACAGCATCTAGACGCGGCTTTAGCGGACCTCCAGGTTTGGGCAGCGAAGCGGTTTGATAATTATAGCTATTATTATTATTATCACCACCACCTCTGTCGTCGCTATCTAGTATTGATTCAGATTTTACCCACCTTGAATTCATGCCGACTTGGTTTATGGTATCAAAAATAATACGTACTATGTATCATATTGTTTTGTAACTGCGGTAACAAGAGCCTATAGTAACAGCTCAGCATTTTTTTGAGCTTTGACACAATCTATTTGACCAACCGCCTTACCTTTAATTTTCATGCGCTAAGAATATGATGGCTGATACTAATAATGATCTTTCCGGTAGCCTTGAAGAATTCGGATTGTCAAAATATGAAGCTAGGGCTTACCTTACAATGATAGGAAAGGGATCGCTAGCCGTAAGCGAAATAGCTTACTATGCCAATTTGCCACGGACGAAGGTCTATCAAACATTGAAAAAGCTAGAGAAGAAGAAGCTTGCAGTCATCTCCAAACAGAAACCGCTTATATGCAGTGCAATCCCACCGGAGGAGGCCTTTACAGAGATCGTCAGCTTACATGATCGGAGGGTAAAGAATATGAGGAAGATAATTGAGTCTTTGCAAAAGATAAACGACGAAAGCCAGCGGCCTAGGGGCTCTGAGGAAAGAAGGTATTTCATACTGGATGCAAACTTCACCCTTGAAAAAATAAAGAGCCTGATAGCGGATTCCCGCTCTTCAGTCACAGCAACTCTTGACCCTTGGGGGTTGAGGTTACTCTCGCAGTGCAAAGCATCTCTTGTTAGAGCTTTAACAGTCGGCGTACGGCTGCGCATGATACTTGGGTCTCAATGTATCGGCAACGAAAATGTGTTCCAATTGCCTGATGGCGTTGAGCTTCGTACGGCTGAGGTTATGTCGAACCTAATAATTATTGACTCCAGTCAGCTGATACTAATTGACAGCAGTAATGGAAAGGCAGCGTTCTTTTCATCGCCGGACTCATTTGCTATGCTGCAGGCAAAGAACTTTGAGGAGGCATGGGGTAGTGCAAGTGAAATGAAATACTTGCTTGATATGCAGCCTGAGGCGGCAGCAAAGGCTTTGGAGCTGATAAGAATAGTAGAAAATGGTTTAGCTGCAAAGATGTTGGAACATGCAATTAGTCAGTTAGACATGTCATCTGAGTTAGTCCAAGTAATTGATGAAAGATATGGTTTAAATATATCCCGCATGAGTGCAAGCGAGATGATGGACCTGATTGACTCGGCGCTCAAGATAAGCTGTCTCGGTGGACTAAAGCACGATAGAAACAACAACATGGTGAGCCTTCAGTCAAAGCTAGACAGCAAGCAGGTCCTGCCTTGGGCGCTAGTTTTGGCGTCATACTTTAAGTCTACAGGCAACGAGCCTCGCATTATGCGACAACAACAGCAGCAGGGCAAGAACATGCATCTGATGCACCTTTGGCTGTCAAAACCCGTTGTATGAGATAAATAACTAGTAAATATGCTAATAAGTGGTAGTGTGTGTGCATATGGCTGTGCGATTAATTATTGTAGCAGTTGCAATAGCTGTGGGGATAATAATTGGTTCTGCTGTAGTCCTGCACTCTAATCTCGCAATTAGCAGTACGCTGGGTCAGCCAGAAGATAAACAGCAAGAGCCTATGTTAGATGAAGGAGTGACGTCTGGAACCAACAATAATTATCGCCAGGTCACTGTCAAGGTAAATGGCCTCGTTCTTATCGCTGATATTGCAGCAACTGACGAACAAAAGACAAAGGGATTATCTGTGAAAGATAGCCTCGCGGAAAACGAGGCGATGTTATTCGTATTTGACAACGAAGGCCAGCATCCTTTTTGGATGAAAGATATGAAATTTCCGATCGATATAATCTGGATAGATAGTGACAAGAGGGTGGTCCACATAGAGCATAATCTGCAGCCCTGCAGCTCCGAGCTCCTATGTCCATTATACCAGCCCGTTGGTGATTCACTTTATGTGTTAGAGACTGTGGCCGGCTTCGCAGAAAGGCATGCTATTGCAAATGGAACACCAGTTGACTTTGAGCTGAATACTTAAAAACTATGTCACAACTCGTTTCATTGAAATGGAGGGAGGTGCATGCACGCACGCACGCACGCACTCACACACGGACATTCTGAAAGGGATTAGCGGTAAAAAGTCCTTCACGTTACTAGTATATAGGAAATCTATTGAGTCTTACAGAGATTCTCATAGTGCGCATATAGGTTATACGAAGAGAGAGTACTGTAAGCAAAAACTTTCACCACTATAATATAGGCATAGAAGCAAAGAGATGTGGATTAAATTGCTTAGGCGTAAATTTGGATGGACAGGTCTAGACGTGCCAATGATTGGAATGGGCACATGGATGATTGAAGGGAGAAGAAGCAAGGATGCAGAGAGGCAGGCCATAGAAGCACTGCGCCTAGGATTACAGCTTGGAATGAAACACATTGATACTGCAGAGATGTATGGCAATGGCCGGACAGAGGAATTGGTAGCTGAAGCTGTTGATGGGCGACGTGAAGAAGTTTTTCTAGTTAGCAAGGTTCTTCCTTCAAATGCTTCTTATGAAGGAACTTTGAAAGCCTGTAAGCGCAGCCTCAAAAGGCTTAAGACTGACTTCCTTGACTTGTACCTTCTCCACTGGCCAAGCAGCGAGCATCCCATAGAAGAGACCATGCGCGCCATGGAAAAGCTCGTGGATGATGGCATGATAAAGTTTATTGGAGTTAGTAATTTCGACGTAGAGCAACTAAGGGAAGCCCAAAATGCATTAAGGAAGTACAGAATCGCTTGCAACCAAGTACTCTATCATCTTGCTTATCGTGGCATTGAACTAAACTTGCTACCCTATTGCGCTAAAAACGAGATAGCGATAGTAGGATACTCACCATTTGGTCACGGAAATTTTCCATCATCTCATAATAGAGGCGGAAAGGTGCTAGCTGAAATTGCAAAGACGCACAATCGTAGCGTGCGCCAGGTCGCGCTGAACTTTCTTACACTTCATTCAAATCTCTTCACTATTCCAAAGGCAGGCAATCCCGATCATATACAAGAAAATAGTGATGCAGTCGGGGACTGGAAGCTCACAGATGAGGATATTGCGGCTATCGATAGGGCGTTTCCTTTGCCACGACCAGATAAGCCTCTGGAAATGATTTAACGGAACGTCAAGGACAGAATTACTTCTAAGTGTCATTGGAATTCTAGTCCCGCTCTCAATTCATATCCTTTGATGACTGTCAAATAATCTCACTTACATGAGATAACACATAAGGGGTAAGGCTTAATGTGCGCCCTTTAACATGATCTCTTCTATGATTATGGTTTTTGCTCTTCCTTCTTTGCAGTTTTGAGAGATTAATACAATTCTTATTATATAGTTATATATTTGTGCGTTTCTAGTGGAAGGTAAGTGGATAAGCAAGATCTCAAGCGCATTTCTGCTGAAGTAGAGAAGGAAAATCTGCTTATGCAAACAAGTCATTCCTAGATAACTTAACGCTTCCCTCTCAAATAATTGGAAGAGAAAGTATAGAGATCACCTGTGACCGTTTGTAATCAATACAATTGCAAATCTCGTTTTTTTAAGATCTGCCAACTCTCATGTAGATGGGCCAAACCACCTTTCTTTTGTGCCAAGCATTTCTCTCTCCCCATGCTGCTGAAAGACTATCGTAGACTTGTTTAACAGGATCAGAGTTATTCTTTTGAATATATTTTTGAACACTTGACCAGGTATATAGATAACCAAGCAATTCTGACAAACTCCAATCCAATTCTATCTGAAAAACCGGCGTGTCTATCTCTTCAAAGGGAAATGGTATATCTTGATATTTATTTTCAACGATTTTTCTTTCTTTTGGCCAGTAGGGGCCTAGGATGTCTTCATATAAGAAATGGGTTGTTTTGTCAATTTCTCCCGATACTGAATGAAGACCATACGCCCATGCTGCTATAACACCACCACCGCCGCCACTACCGCCGTCGTTACCATCCTTCCTGAGCACCCTTTTTGCCTCTTTATAGAAATCATCTAAATTAAACCAATGAAGCGCCTGAGCAATAGTGATCAGATCGACTCTACTATCGTCAATATTGGTCCGTTCAGCTGGGAATACTTCGTATCGAATGTTGTTTGTAGGCTCCGCATTTTCAATTTGCTCTTTACTTGCATCACTGGCTATTACCTGATCAAAGTATTCAGAAAGGACAACCGCGGCCTGGCCATTGCCTGTTGCACAATCCCAAGCAAGATTCCTATGTCGTACAAGTCCAACAAGAAACTCAAATAGTGACCTAGGATACTTAGGTCTTGAACTAGCATATTCTTTGGAATTGTTGGAAAAAAGGTCTTTGAATTTTGTTGGCTTCAAATTTGTATAGATAGCTATTATAAAGAAATATAATTAATTATCCTCGTAATAGAAACCGTGTTTTACTCAACGCCACGGCCAGAGCATCATGCATATAAGTTGGCTATATTAACCTAGTAAGCCACAAAAGAGTAAAGAATTGAGAGTTCAGTCTAGCGTATAAATAAAAAAGTCAATAGTCAAAAAAGTTAATTTTAGTTGAAATTGAATAAAGCGCAAAAATATACCCATCCATTGAGCTATCCAACTTTTTACTCGCCTCTTAAATTCTTCCAGATGGCAGTAATGCGCTGCGCTTATGCCGGCTTTATTGATTAAGGGGCAAACATGCACACACTATTAAAAGTATTAGTCTACCATGTAAGTACGAGAATTACATTATATGACTCAAACAGAAGAACACGGCAAGCACAAAAATCCTGTTCCAGCAGTTGATTTTCTGATCTCAAAGGATAATAACTCAAAGATACTTCTTGTAAGAAGAAAGAACGATCCATTCAAAGACATGTTATCAATTCCTGGGGGTTTTATAAATGAAGGTGAAACCGCAGAAGACGCCATGAGGCGGGAGGCTAAAGAAGAAACTTCTCTCATAGTAGAACCAACTGCAATATTAGGTGTATATTCAGACCCCCGGAGAGATCCTAGGATGCATACTCTTTCAGTTACTTTCATCACAAGGATAGTGCAAGGCAACGAAAACGCACGTGATGACGCGGCAGCTCTACAATGGATTAAACTTGAAGGTGAACTTGATGATTTGATACAGTCACAGCAAATTGCATTTGATCACTCAAAGATCCTAAACGACTATAAGAAATGGATAAGGGCAGCTCAGGGTTCAGTTCAGAGCAACACCATCAACAATGCTACCTTTTGGTCAACTAAAAATGAACAAACAAAAGAAGATTTGAAAATAAAAAACCACCAGAAGGATAAATAGCTCTCCACTGCAAGTTATAATTTATTAACAAGATAAAATTAGGGTCTTCAAAGTCAAAATGTCCCATCCTTCTCCTTCCCACTCTACCGGCTCTGGGCCCTCTGCAAATCTTAGCGCAAAAGACATTATCATAGTAGACGCTACGGTGATTTCAGGCATTTTGATACTCTTAACAATATCGTCTTTTTCTCCGTTTGAATTTCCAAATAGATCAGTTTTTGTATCAGCAGCAGTTCCAATTGTAGGTCTTTTTGCAATTTCCTCTTTTTTTGCATTAGAGGATAAAATTTCATATGCGAGAAAATTTGCCAAAGCCGGTTTTGTAGCCATAGTAATCTTCATGATATTCATTGGAACAGTAAATGTAGGCAATATTGTTGCTCCTGACTTCTGGAGACAGAGCCCGATCGCGGAGAAGATTGTTTCAAACTCTACTAGTAGTAGCAACAGTGCGGAAGGTTCAAAGCATTCTGGTACTACCATACAAGAGTAAGAGGCTAGTATATTGCAATAATAGAGTCAGAAGAAAATTATCACTATGTTGAATAAAGTATTCAACATATCTTTTTTTGTGTGTGGAACTGCTCCTATCTTCGCAGGCTCTATGGACGGCGGTACATAGAACATATGTGTGTGTGTGATTGTATGATGCGTTTTGAAGTCAGCTAACATGGAAACAAAAAGAGGGGTTATTTTTGACATGGACGGAGTGCTGGTAGATGCAATGCCATTTCACTGTAAAGCTATTCAAAGAGCAGCAAAACAAGAGGTCAAAATTGATGTAAAAGAGAGAGACGTGTATCTCCTCGAGGGAATGCCCGGGGAAGACATGGTTAAGGAGTTGCTCAGAAATAAAAGATACACCGGTAATATAGAGGAGCTGTCAAATGGTGACTCTGAAAAATTAGACTCTATAGCACACAGGATACATGAAACGAAAAAGAAAATTTTTCAACAGATTAACGCTTCAGCACCAATTAATGGTGCAAAAGAATTGGTCTCAAGTATACACTGTAAAAAAGCATTAGTGTCTGGTGCAGCTAAGCAAGAGGTTGATTCAATTATTAACAAGTACTTTGGAAAAGATGCTTTTGACGTCGTAGTATCAGGGGAAGACCTAGAGGAAGGCAAGCCAAGTCCTGATCCCTTTCGAACTGCTCTAGTAAAGATGGGTTTAAGAGAGTCTGAGGCCATAGTTGTTGAAAATGCGCCTCTTGGAGTAAAGGCAGCAAATAACGCTCGGATAAGATGCATTGTTACTCTTAACAATACGCCTCTTAAGATTTCAGATTTTGAAGGTTTGATTGCATATGAGTCAATATTTCCAAATACAAGCTCAGCTATCTCGTACTTGAAAGAATACTGTCAGAGAATGCATAACGATTGATTCTGAGCATGCTGCGATTCAACCAAACGTCATGTCGATGCTTTAGATTTGCAAATCATCGGCCGATTATCCTGTAAATTGAGACTAGCTTATGCCATAATAATATATTTTCATAAACCAAATAGCATGGAAAATTAAAGGAAAATTATGATTTCATTTACAAGCAAGGAACTTGTGCAAATATTCGCATACCAAAGCTGGTTTTTCTGTAAAAGGTGCATGACCTGTTTGTGGTATTATGATTGCCTTAGAATCCTTTATTGCTTCTCTGAAAATTTGTGAATGTTCGGTAGGTATCACTTTGTCATACATCCCCCATATTATCAAAGTTGAAATCCCTCTTTCACCAATCTTATTTAGATTTTTTATTCCAATCTGCGTATTAGCGCTATTCCGCATGGAAGATTCAAAAGCGTATTTAGAATTCGGGTTGCTTATTCTATCAATAAATCCTTTCACTAAAACATCGCTGATTAGTAGTGGATTTGCAACCATTTGCTCAAATACTTTTCTTACCTTTTCTTTCGAGGGATTCATTGCAGCATCAAGGTACTGTTGTAGTACAGGTGTTGGTCTCTCTAGATTACCTGAAGAATCTATTAAAACCAATTTGTCTATAAAATTGCTATCGTAGTCTGCGGCTATCTTTGATGCAATATATCCTCCCAATGAGTGGCCTACTAGGGTTACTTTACTAGCCTTATTGTTACCTAGATCTTCTTTTGTTATTCTATTTTTGTCCATAAACTGTCTAATTATATCAGAAAATGTCTCAATAGTGTAGTTCATATCAGAAGGCTTATCGCTTCCACCAAAACCGGGGAGATCTATAGCAATTGTATGAAAATACAATGATAATGCATCTGGAATATCGAGCCATCTATCAGCGGAGGAGCCAAGCCCATGAATAAAAAGGAGATGTTTTCGCCTCTCAACATCATCATTATCAGATTCTAGATATCTTATCTTCAATTCATTTTTATTATGTTGCAAAGTCAGAAATCGTTCCTGCATGCTAAAAAGCATTAGTCCATTCTGTTGGTCTCGTTTCTAAACCTTCCTCGTTTATTTACTATTGCTGAGAGGTCGCTTACATGTATTGTTATTAAAGCCTCAAGCGATCGTTTAGTGCGAATTTACAATAGGTGTGGAATTGTCCCTCTTGCGCCTCTTTGATTCAGCTTGAATAATCTGTATATCCTTCTTCTAAAAGATGTTTTAATTTTAAAAGCCTTGTACTATTTGCTGCATCCTTTTTTGTCCTTGTAGTGCTTCGTACGTAAGGCAAGATATTCGTATGCAAAAAGAAGTAATTGAAAAAGTAGCCGCCCTTATAACAGCCGCTTTTGGTCTAGTCGCTGCTCTTGCGTGGAACACCGCCATACAGGAAATATTCCGATTAATCTTTGGAGACCAGAGCGGGGTATGGGCTATGATTTTCTATGCAGTTGTGGTCACAATTATTGCAATAGTTGTAACCATATGGATAGGACGAGTTGCGGAAAAAGCAGGAGCTAAGAAGCCAGAGAGCAGCTAATTTGAGCTACTCTGTGCGTTTGAAGAAAGTGACCTTTCGCAGGGACTATTGCTCCTTCCTTCTTTTTTATTCGGGATAAATATTTAACGGAACTGTTAGTGAGATATTAAAAAACGCACATTTCCCCACACTTCTTTCGAAATAGCATATAGATTTTAGGTATTTTACAAGCTGAATAGGATGTGGTGAGAGTGAATCCTTTCATCGTGACATGTCCGGATCCATTTATTTACGATATATTCGCTAATAGGTGTGGCAATGTTCAAAGACCCTGTATGCAAAATGATGGTCGATGAGAGGACTGCCAAGCATACATCAGAGGTTGCAGGCAAAAAAGTATACTTATGCTCGTCAGCTTGCAAGTCGCATTTTGATGCTGACCCTAAGAAATACGGCTATTAAAGGCAAAAACTGTAATCAAATAATAAGCATAAGAAGAATTGTCACCTGCCGCAGATTGATACAAAAATATGCTGACACTATCTGAAGGTCATTGAAGAATTTTTCTCTGCTTTGTTATATTATTTCAGCCCAATAACTTTCAGAATACTTATCTTCGCTTCTGTCATCACCAGTGGACATATCTTTCACATCGGCTTTATTACCGCCGCCTCCTCTTGCGTGGACCGAACTATTTGTATTTGCCATAATTACTGCAAAAGATGTCTTGTCATTATGCTCAAGTTTGTCTAGACGCTTGTGCATTTCAATCGCAACCACGTCCTTGGGCACTCCTCTGTGGCTCATCTGTTCATGCGCTTCAAACATTAATTCCATGGCTTGTTTTTCAGAAATCTTTCCTTCCTCGTATGAGTAAGATATCCTTCTGCATATGACATTTGCTTGCGTGTAAATTTGCAAGTGATGACATAAGGTGTTCTTTTTGACTAAATTCTTCAGGATGGCACGCTTTTTGGGATCCATCGCCCGCTTTTGGAAATGTTTCTGTTGAGCACTACTATTATTATCTTCCTCTTCTTGTCCTTCTTCTGTGCTCACAGAAGATGCAGATGAAAATTGCTGTCTCTCAGACATACCTGTCACTATTTACAGATTTTCGAGACGTATAATGTTTAGGATGATAACGTAAGACCACCATCTACGTACACAGTTGTTCCTGTCATGTAGCTTGCAGCATCAGATGCTAAAAATAGTGCTACCTTGGCTATTTCTTCTGGACGACCGATTCTATGCATAGGAATTCTCATCTCTTCCTCTTTCTTTTTTTTCATCCTCAAGTATCTCTTTGTTCATATCTGTAGCTATTGCCCCAGGAGCAATTCCATTGACCCTGATTCCTTTATCTGCTACCTCAAGTGCAACAGTCTTCGTAAGCATTTCCATCCC
>DATMWK010000052.1:0-21753 GCA_035562555.1 Nitrososphaera sp.
TTTTGACTATCACGATGACTACTCTACACTTGACATGGGGTCCAACAACATCAACTTACTGGACGGGAGGATAAACCCGCGGCTTTTGTCAGCAGACAAGCTCGCAGAAGTCATTGAGATTCAGGAAAATGCTTCAAACCAAATGCATGTGCTTAGATTGGCGTTCACCGAAGAGATCAAGCAGCGCAAGGGAGAGGACTTTTGGGATGCGCTCATCAACGCCGCATCTGAAGTTGGTGCCGACAAGTTGTATCGCGAAGCAGCAGCCAAGGTCGTTGACAAGATCGATGATGCAAGGCGCAAATTTCATAACATTTTGGATCCTAGTATGACAGATCCCTTGGCGCTTCTCAAAAACTACAAGATAAACGTTATCAATCTGGTAGAACTTACTGAGCGACAGGCTAATATTGCTGTGTCATTCTACCTTGAAGAGCTGCTAGACGATAGGAAAAAGGCAACGCGGCAAAAGAAGGGTACAGCTAAATCTCAGCCGCGGTTTCCAGCACCGATACTTGTGGCAATAGAGGAGGCGCATGTGTTTATACCAAAGGATGAAGACACAGATACAAAATATTTCGCTTCTAAGGTTGCGCGTGAAGGGAGGAAATTTGGGCTTGGGCTAGTCATAGTGTCACAGCGTCCAAGAGGACTTGACGCCAATATCTTGAGTCAGATGGGCTCGCTTGCAGTAATGCGTATGATCCAGCAGGACGACCAGATGCATGTTTCTGCAGCAAGCGAAGCACTTAGCCGTGATCTTATTGATCAACTGACATCATTAAACCCCGGTGAGGCCATATTTGCAGGTCAGTGGGTCAACCTACCGACATTTGTTAAGGTTGACGAAGTCAAAGAGCGAAAGATAGGCGGCGACCAGAAGGCGGTAGAACAATGGAGCCAGCTGGCAGCATTTAAGCAACAGGTTGCCAAAGAATCATCACAGTCATACATTCCATCAGGCTATATACAGGATTAGCAGTTGAGGATCCTATAGAATACAAATGTTGATGTCACACATCTCTGACCTCCACCTTGGATATTCACAATTCGGCCTAGAGGAAAGAGAGGAAGATGTCTACCAAGCTTTTCATGAGGCAATAGATGTCTCAATAAAGGAGAGAGTAAGGCTTGTCATTTTAGCCGGCGATCTATTTCACAATCCTCGTCCGTGCGGTAAGGCAATAATCACACTTGGTAACATACTGAAAAAGCTGAAGGAAAAGCAGATCTCGGTAGTCTTTGTGCTGGGAGAACATGACATCAGTCGGCTTCGCGATGTGCCATTTGTTCACATTTATAGCAACCTTGGGCTTGCAAGGAAGCTCCGATGTGATGAACCTTTTAAAATTGAAAATTGTATACTGTTTGGGGCAGATAAGGAGCGGCGCAGTAGTATTGATTCACTAATCGAAAAGATGCGCCATGCAGAGCAACTTGCAAAGCAACACGATGGCAATAAGGTGCTTGTGCTGCATCAGGGATTGGCTGAGTTTAACAAGTTTGCAGGTGAGCTCAATTCTGCCGATCTTCCTGCAGAGTTTGACTACTACGCACTAGGTCACTATCATGACCACCTCGAAAAGAGGTTTGATTTCCTTGGGGGACCACTTGCTTATCCTGGCTCAATTGACTTGACTCCAAGCGAAGGGATCAAGGAGGCAGATAAGGGCTTCATCATAACCGATATGTCTGGCGAGGAGCCATCAACACAATGGGTACGGCTTGAGAGCAGACGTCAGCAATTCTCTGCCAGAATAGACTACAAAGACCTCGCAAATGAGGTCAAGCAAATAATCAAAAAGGCAACAGCCTATGACAAAAAACCCATTGCAAGGATTGAGATAGCTGGAAGCAACATTGATTCTAAGGTTATAGCTGAACAGTTGAAAAAGCTAAATGACTTTTGCCTTCACTACATTTGGCAGCCGCTAGAAGAGCATATTGCTACTACTGTGTATGATTCCAAGCCTGCAGACATTGATAGTGAGCTTTATCGTCTGTCGATAGAAGCGCTTGGGTCAGATGAGCTTGCCAAGTTTACCATAGGCGAAGTGTTACCACTGGCGGCAGAGAAGGATGACAAGTCGGTTCTGGAAATACTGTGGCAGGCGTACAAGTCAAACAAATTTGCAGGTCATAATATTAAATGATAAAGGATATTCAGCTGAAGAATTTCATTGCACACAAGGATACCAAGATAGAATTTTGCAAGGGCATAACGATATTTCTAGGCCATAACGGCTCTGGCAAGTCCTCAATTATTGACGCAGTGACGTTTTCGCTCTTTGGCAAGCATACAAGAAGGTCAAACAAGAATCTCGTAAGAAGAGGTGCCAACCATGCTATGGCAGAGATACATTTTGGCCTCAACTCTAAAGAATTCCAGGCAACAAGAGCGCTCAATGGCTCCGGTCTTCAGACATTTTCTCAGCTTGTGCTTGTATCAGATGGTGACAAGATAGTAAATAAGCCAATTGTCGGCGGTGAGCGAAGACAGTTTGGCGAGTCAATGAGTGTGGAAATAGCACGTGTGCTTGGGCTCAATTATGAAAAGCTACGTGTTGCTGGGGTAATACAGCAGGGCGAGCTCGTCAGGATAATAGAAGCACAACCAAAAGACTTTAAGGAGTTGCTGAATGGCCTGATTGGCATTGACAGACTCGACTCAGCTTATGAGACGATGCGCAATGTCATCGTAGGCTTCCGCGAAAGGCTGCGTGATGAACTAGGCTATACTGACCAGGAAATTCCAAAGGTGGAAAGACTGCTAGAGGAAAAGGAAAAGGAGCTAAACAAGGGATCATTGCTTTTGAAAGAGTTTGAAGATGAAAGAGGTCTGCTTGAGGAAAAAATAGGTCAGCTTGAGAAGGAAATCGAGAGGTTGGAGCCAGTCATCCAAAAAACACAGGAGCTTCAGAATTGCGAAAAGCTGCTCATGCGACATGTGATTGAACAGCGCAACCATCTTAGCACAGAAGTAGAACGGATGGAAAGAATAGTTATGGAAGCAAAGAACTTACTCGATGTGCTGAAAACCAAAGAAGAAGTGAATATGCGACTCAAGATGATAAAAGCTGAATCAGAGGAGATCCATTCAAAGCTGGAGGAAAATGAGGGCATGATGGGCAAGTTACTTGGTTTTCTAGAGTGTGCCAGCAAACTGCATATAGCAGACGGCAAATGCCCCGTTTGCAACTCTCCAGTTACAAAGGTTAATGAAATGTTTAACGTAGACCATATTCAGCCGGAGATCAGACGCAGATCGGAAGAAAAATACAAGCTGCAAGTAGCCAAGGTTGAGCTCAAGAAAGAAGAACAACAGCTAGTAGAACAGGACAAAAAGATAATGACAGCAGAAAAATTCCTGTCAAACAATTCCATAAGCTCTGAAAAGGACTTGGTCAAGATTGAAGATGACCTCAATGGCAAGAAAAAATATCTCGCCAAACTTCCTCTGCAAATAGCTCACATAGGGGATGATCCTTTCAAGCTGGTAATAGATGGCGTCTCAAAGACACTTGCTGAAGAAATTGCTGCATTACGGGGGCAGATAAGTGGCTTGAGCCTCCAACAATACACAGATGCCAAGCTAGAGAGGACAAGACTGATGCAAGAATTGCAGATTGCAAGTGTCAAAATTGGTGAGTACAGACGTATAATAATTGACGCACAGGCAGCGGTAGATTCTGCCAAACATGCAGTGGAGCAGTTAAGACAGGCATCTGAATTCTCCAAAATGCTGGAGAGAATGCGCTCGATGATATTCAATAGGGACGGGATGGTGGGCATCAGCCTTCGCTCGTGGGCCCTCGGAGTTATATCGCAGAAAGCGTCAGAATACGCCTCACTCTTTAACATTGGCATTTCGAGGATCGAACTTACAGAAGGGGCCCGAGAAGTGGCGATAACGTGTTACGCCAGGCAGGGTGAAATTGATATGGACTCACTTTCGGGAGGCGAAAAGGTGGCCGTAGCCCTTGCACTTCGTCTTAGTATTGCCTACATGATGGGGTCAAACAAGCTTGATTTCATTATTTTAGATGAGCCGACTGCCCATCTTGACGAAGATAGGCGGAGAGGGCTTGTCAGAATACTATCGGAGGCATTCAGAGAAGGTGTCGGACCCTTAGCCCAGCTAATAATAATAACTCACGACTCAGAAATTTTTGAAAACTCAGAAGTTGATCAAATATTTAGGTTTGTCATGACAGCAGATGGTTCATGCATCTCAAGAGAATAAGAATGTCATCATCTTTTTTTAGTCCTATTCCAGTATCATAGCGTTTCTCATCTTCTTCAAAACCCCCAATAGAAATTTTTTTCACAAAATAGTGATATGAGCGACAATTCCATCAGTTGATGAATTGCTTTCTACACATAGTTACTAATTCGCCAGCGCGTTATGTTTTATCTCTCTTTGGTAGGCGCATCATGTTCACTCTTTTTATAGCCTGCCAGACCTAGACCGTCTTCTATAGAATATTTCTTCGCAGACATTATAAGTCCGTATCCTGTTCTCAAATATGGTTTAATGTTGTCATCGTCGTACCATTTCGCTAATAGTGAAGTGCATCACATCAAAGCGAGGTGGCTATAGCCTGTTGTTGTCTTCTGCTCATTCTATACTGGTGGTTGATGACGAGCTAGATATAGTATTGATCTTTAAACAGGCATTGAGTAGGCAGGGCTATACCGTCTTTGGTTTTACTGATCCCTTGCTGGCTCTTGAACATTTTAAGATAAACTCCGCAGATTATGGCTTGGTAATAACAGATATCAGGATGCCGCGAATGAGCGGCTTTGAGCTTGCTGCAAACATTAAAGTTATCAAGCCGGATGCAAAAGTAGTCTTCATGTCGGCATTTGAAATAAGTGACCTTGAATTTTCAATACCTGGAATCAAAATAAATGGCTTCCTCAGAAAACCGGTTGATATAAAGACCCTTGTGCGAAGAGTCAAGGTGGCTATGGGGAACTAAAAATTACTATATTATCTTTGCAACTGATTGCAAAAAGTGTACCAGCAGAAGTACAAAACAGAAATCACCAACTTCGTAATTTAGAAGCATACGGTTAATCTTTTGAATTCTACTGTGTGAAAATCATACTACTATGAATGCAATGTCCGCCGCTTGAGGAAGACAAGGCATGGTACCCTCTATAGCCTACAGATTATGTTAGAGAGATGACCTTCAAGGCTAGATCGAAAAGGCGTAGCACCCACAGCTCTTGATTCATGCATAACATATTGAAGGACCTTGATACCATAGAATCTTGCCAAGATGTATGACTAGAATGTGTGTCGTACTTGCAGACATCTCTCTCTGCAGCTGCTCAAGCCTGTATTTGTTTTCTAAGGCATCTAGAGCGCTTTTCTCGTTAGTCTGAATCAACGTTACAATCTTGTAAGAACATTGTAGATTTCTCTATATCTTTATATATATATAAGGACGGTATTAGAATCCTAATCAACCCAGCAAACCCACTTTAAGGATTGAGCCCATACATTCTAGAATGACTTTGATGCAGACCGATTCTCCGAGGTAGAGTTTACCTCTATAGCCGTCCTCTTGGTATGGAGGTGCTATATATGGTATGCACCTCAAAAAATTGCATCACGCTGCAGTGAGCACAAAGCGAACTTGCGATAATCAAAAAGAAGATATGATGTGAGATTTATGTTAATGCTATGTCACAAAATGAGATTGTGTATCTAAAATACCAGAACTTAGAAGACATGCTCAAGGTGATAATCTACTCTGCTCAGTCGATGCTTGGAGTCGTTCCCATGCTCTATTATATTCATTACAACAGCAAGCATGTCCTTTTTATTCAGACAGGTGCAATTGGAGGCGTGACTATTCACTATGTTGTTGAGAATGAAAAGCCGACCAAAAAGTTCATTCAGCTAAAAAGGCTTTCTGGAGAATTCACATTTATAGATAGCATAGGAACTGATGCACAGTCGCTGTATGTTCCAATATTAGGGCTCGAAAAGTCTACTCTTGCCTTTCCAATCATATAGGAAGAAAAAGTTTTAGGGCAAGACAACATATACATTTTCTATCAAAAGCCGAAAATCATCTAGAAAGATAAGACCTGCAAATGAAGTTTCAGAGGATGACATTAACGCTTTTTTGCAAGCGATCAGAAATTTTGATGGCTATCCAAAGCTAAGAGACGTTAGGAAAATGCTTCCATTCCTAACTCCAGTCCAGATAAACGTTATATCCAAGTACTTGGAAAGGTCTGGGGCAATAGTTATTGACGCTGATGGGTACATCACATGGATGCGCAATGAAGATCCAGTACAGCTGACGCTCGGCGAGGTAGCCGATATGAGCAGTGACCTCAAGGAACTGCTCGAGAAGCACCCGAATAGAGAGGATTTAACCTAATGCTCCAAGATCCTATATGGTAAGTTTGGCTATTTGGTTCCAATATCGTGAAGGATATAAAGTGGGACAGATATTGTTGATTGTTTCAATATTATTTGAGGCTGCAAAAACACTGGTGCAATTAACACCAAAACAATGTATAGAATGTTTAATCTACATGCCTCTCTAGCCCGCAGCTAAACAGGTATTGACCAATATTTTTTGAAAAACTGTCTTATGTAAATGAGAAGGGAGGAATTAAACCACAAAAATATAGTTAGTGTCTTCGGTTCAAGAGATCTATAATGAATCGTACAGCGAGCGTGCTCATCAACATGCTCAATTTTGTTAAATAGTTTTATGTTTGTCTGAATAGATGGTCATATGTATTGTTGTTGAAGCCAATCACCTCAGATCAGATGTATGCAATCGAACAAAACGGCCATTCTATTTTTGGAATGCGACGTTTTCTCATGATGGAGAATGCTGGCCACGGGGTAGCGGATTTTGTTGTTCGAAAATTCAAGACCTTGAAGAACAAGAGAATAATTGCTGTGTGCGGCACAGGCAACAACGGTGGTGATGGGTTTGTCGCATCGCGTCACCTTGCTGGGTATGGAGCTAAAGTCGTGGTCATTTTACTTGGGAGCCCTTCTGATCTAAGAAGCGATGAGGCAAGACTTAACTGGAGCATAATCGAAAAAATGGATTCAATTGAATTGATATTTGGCAAAGAGTTAACCAGCGAGATAAAGAGCCGGATCGCCAATGCTGACATTATACTAGATGGTATATTTGGCACAGGCATTAAGAACGAGATTAGAGAACCTCATGCGTCTGCAATAGATGCAATAAACAAATCTAAGGCTTATATTTTGGCAGTCGATGTTCCTTCAGGGTTTGACCCAAATACCGGGCAGATCCATAAAAAATGCATCATGGCAGATGCCACTATTACATTTCATCGATTAAAGGTTGGATTTGTGAAGAAGAAGAAGAATAATAATAATAAAAAGAAATACACAGGTCCTATATCTGTGGAATGGATAGGGATACCACCGGAGGCTGAAAAGGGCATCATATGAAGCCAGCAGTATTGCAGATCGAAGTAGGCCAGATGGCCAATTTTACCTACATAGTAGCTGATGAGGAAAATGGCGAAGCTGCAGTCATTGATCCTTCTTGGGACTTGGATAAAATATTCCAGACGCTAAAAAAGAATAACTGGCGGGCCAAGTATATCATCAATACTCATACCCATTTTGATCATGTGATTGGAAATGAACAGGTAGCAGAGCTAACTGCTGCCAAGATAGTACAGCACAAAAACTCGCAGTTGGAAAAAGACATTGCAGTATCTGATGGGGATACGATCGAAATAGGGCGCATCAGGCTACGGGTTTTGTACACACCCGGTCACTCCAAGGATAGCATCTGCCTCCTACTTGATGATCAATTCATTCTAACTGGCGACACACTCTTTGTGGGTAACTGCGGCAGAGTGGATCTTCCAGGAAGTGATGCAAAAGAGATGTATGATAGTCTGTTAAATAGGCTGGCAACAGTAGATGAAAACCTCATCATGTATCCCGGTCACAACTATGGTTCAACTTCTATGTCTACTATAGGACATGAAAAGAAAACCAACTATGTGCTACAGCCTAGGTCAAAACAAGAATTCTTGCGGCTTATGACCGGTAGTGAATAGATGCTCGACATTACAGCATCTGACAGACTTGCAATCAAAAGTTTTGCTACGAAAACTCCTGTTTTTGTGTGTGTGATCTCGTATACTGCCACAAGCGAGATTTCGGGGCTTACGGTAGCAGGTGCAAATACCGAACTAGTGAAATATACATCACCAGCAGACGCGGAATTTCTGTGTCGTGGACGCTGCAGCTGCATTGATGTTGTGCCCGCTACACCCGATGGCAAGCCCACGCCGGCACTGATTACACGAACTGCATTACAGTTGGCAAGGATCCCCCTTCTGGTGGTTGATGCAGGAGCAAAGGTTAAGCCCTCAATACCTTATGTATCATTTGGAGTTGAACCTGGTAGAAACATTATAAATGAAAATGCTATGGACATCCCAAATGTCAAGCGTGCATTTGAGTACGGCGAGCTGCTTGGAAAACAACTGGCCATCATGTCAGATCTAATAGTAGTAGGTGAGAGCATTCCTGGAGGCACTACCACTGCACTTGCAGTGCTGAGAGCGCTTGGCATTGATGCAAGGTTCAAGGTAAGCAGCAGTATGCCTGAAAATCCGCACAACCTGAAAAACAAGGTAGTAGATTCTGCAATAGACAGGGCTATTGCTAATGGGATTGGAAGGATCAGGTCACCCTTTGAAGCTATATCTACTTTTGGAGATCCAATGATGCCTTCTGTAGCAGGAATTGCAAGTGGCGTGCTATCTGCAAATGGTAAGATTATGCTTGCAGGAGGCACCCAGATGTCTGCAGTCGTTGCAATATTGAAGCGTCTCAGCAGGCCGCTCGAGGGTCTTTATATTGGCACTACAACATATGTAACAAAAGATCCGTCTTCAGATCTATCTGGCCTTGTAAGAATGGCTTCGGAGCAAGTTCCAATTTTATCTTGCGATCTTCATCTAGGTGAATCAAGCAAGCCAGGTCTGCAGGCATTTGCAAAGGGGTTCGTAAAGGAAGGAGTCGGTGCTGGCGGCGCTTCAATTGTGGCTATCACAAAATCAAGAGGTAAAATAACGGGTAAAAAATTAATGAATGCAGTTGAAAAAGAATATGAAGTTTCTATAGAGGAGGCCGCAGGACATTAGCCGCATTCGAAAGCTCCCTGGGGGTCATAACTACTTTTAGCTTTATCGGTAGATTGTAGAGTAATATTACTACCACAGTAGAGTACCTGCAGCTTGACTCTAAGCTTGCTGTAATCCTTTGCAATGTGACGGTACATATTCATTCATTGGTTTCATATCTAGTTAGAATTCCTTTGACAATAAAACTACTGATAGAACTCTCTATCTTGTAGTTACCAGTCATAATGGTGATGGTGACGGTTTGATCTGAAATTTGCGTGATATAAAGGGACTCGATGGGTCGATAAAACGCCACTCCTTGTGCACTGCTCGAGTGATGCCAATCCTTGGCGTAGTAACAATACACTTGGGCCTCTTACCAAACTCGATATAAATCTCTGATTCAGAATTGGTCATATCAGTTCCATTGAGCGATGATGTGATATTGAGAGCCTGTGTAAGCTTGCCAGGACCAGAGGTGAGTGAAAAAATATCATCGACTGGCCGGAACTGCCTCATCAATTCGACGCCTTCTACCGGCTCAATCCCCCGAATCAGGACTGCGCCTGCATCTACCTTGCTTCTTCTGGCAGAGACATTTAAGCAAAAGTGGTTGCCATAGGTGAAATACACGTAGGCTCTCCCAACGTCGCCAAACATGATTCTATTTCTACCTGTTGGACCAACATACGCATGGCTTGCTAGGTCATCACTATAGCCGTATGCCTCTGTCTCCACGATTATGCCAGCGAGCAGAAACTGTTTATTGTTATTTCTTATCGTACGGACAAGCTTCTTACCAAGAAGATCTCTTGCCACGACTTCAGTAGGTCGCTGGTAAAACGAGCTGTTCTGGCAGCTCACAAATAATCCTCCAACGACGCATCACTCTTATCTTCCTTATTGATTTCTATAGCCAGCTTTTTCAGATCGGCTTCCAGTGCAGAAAGAAGGGCTTTGTTGTAAATAACAGCTGCTGGATGGAAAGTCAAAAAGTACTTTTGGCCTGCCCTCTCTACTATCTTGCCTCTACTTGCAGTTATCGAACTACCACCTAAAAGCGAAGAGTATGCAGTCCTGCCAAGTATACAAATCACTTTGGGCTTGATCAATGCAATCTGCCTATCAAGATATGGTCTGCAAGCGGTCAGCTCGTCTTCTTTTGGCACCCTGTTGTTTGGAGGCCGGCACTTGACCATGTTTGTGATGAACACCTGCGACCTTTCGATACCTGCTTTTTTCAGCAGGTCGTCAAGGATTCGACCAGCGGCTCCTACAAATGGCCTGCCCTCTTTGTCTTCGCTATGACCTGGTGCCTCTCCTATGAACATTATCTTGGCAGAAAGCTGACCTTCGCCTGGCACAGCATTCTTCCTTGACCGTGACAGCTTGCAGAGGGGGCAACCTCTTACATCAGCAGCAATCTTTTCAAGTGAGTCATCATGCTTTTGTGCTACCATAGCACGCCATCATCATCATCTTCTCCAAGAACGTATGTCTTAAAAAGCATGCATACTTTTTCTTTTTTTTACTAATCCTATCACTATAAGTATAATTCCGGCAATAACGCCGTAAAGAGAATAGACATATGAATTGGTTATGATAAAGCAGTTCCTCTCCATTTGTTCTAAGCGCTCTGGAGTTAGAAGAGACCTGTCAACTTGTGCAAGGTCTGACAGGCATTTGATGCCCTGAAAGTTGAGGTAAATAGCAACTGCTCCACTTGCAGCAAGTGTTATTGCCCCAACGTACATGTACTTTTTATAGAGTCTGGGCGAGCGTATGATAGCATTCTGCAGCACCTATTACTTATACACTCTGATAGAAGAAGAAGAAGAACAACACCTGAAACAAGCTGTTAAGAATAATCATATCTTAGCATTCGGCCTTTCTATTAACAAGGAACATGAGACATATCCTAACGAAAATAGAGAAGGGTATGGGGAGGGAGAGAGAGCGCAGGAGATGAATATGCTACCCCTCATGATATTTCTCTTGCTTTCTTCTTCCACTTCTATAGCATTGGTCTAATTGTTGCTAACATGGTACAACAATATATACTGCGGCTGGTGAAATACAAAAGAAAGCAGCGTTATCTTAAACTATGCACAGGATTAAAAGCTGAGGTAGCTCTTGCTGATGAGACCAAATAGATAAGCCATTTATTTGTTTAAATGACAAAAACAACAGCGTCTCGCCACTTGACTGCCTCTAGTCAACCGGATGACGTGACTGATGACTTTTTTTGAGGTTGTAATCTGCTTAAGGAATACAAGATAGTGAGCAGAAGAAAGAATGAGAAGGTTATAGTGCTCTCTCATGCATTATAAGAAGTACTTGCAATCTTCGGCAAGCCTATTTCTTTCCTGACCTGATCTGGCGTATTATGTCAAGTACGTCGTCAGCGTCCTCAGCCTCTGGATTGATCTCTAGATAAGAATTCAGAACTTCTAATGCCTCTGAAGGATTTCCTTTTTTAAGAAGTACGATCCCTTTGTCCCTTACTGCATCAGGGTTATACCGGTCGATAGCAAGTACCATTTCATTTGCAATGTTGTACCTGTCCATGTCCTGTATTTCGTAGTAGCTTCCTTTCAGATTGTTTAGCATCCTTATCACAACTTGGGCTGCTGTTGCTTTCTCTACAAGTGCATGGGTAAGAGGAATATTCTGCTGTGGATATGCTTGATCAATCAACGCTTTGAGTGAATAGTCGTCCATTATTCTGCCGCCATTGAACGGATCGACGATGATCTCGCCACTGTTGTCCTCGAGAATATGCTTAATCAAAAAGTGGCCGGGAAAGTTCACTGGGTACATCTTGAAGTTCACCGAGCGTGCGACTCTCATGTAAAGTATGCAAAGTGTAATAGGGATCCCTATCTTCCGCTCGACTACTATGTTGAGGTAGCTATTGAGTGGATTGTAATAGTCATCGGTATTTGGTTTGAATTTTTGCACGCTAAAGAGATGGTCATTTATCTTTTCTATTATCTGCGTTGGTCGCGGGGGTATATTGCCGCCCTTTTTAAGCATCCGGTATACGTCTTGTCCCATTGCATCTATCAAGGACAAGAGCGCAGAGACGTCAAGGCTAGGGTAAGCAAGTATCCTTGCTAGATGCAGAGCATGCTCCGCCAGCCTGTCCGTATCATCAGACGATGTGAGGTGAGTGACGACGCTACTTTTCCAATCTTGAATCAAGGAATCGATATCGGCCGCCAATTGTCTTCTCAAGTAGCTGGCACCTATTTATGTCGATCATAGAAGTCCGGATTGTGGATATGATAACAATAAAGCACCTTATCATAAAATTCTCCTTTTACGTTATTATTTTCACTTTTATAATGAATCAAAATATAGTTAGGTTAATAAAAATTAAGATAAATGCTTTTATTCAAACTTTCCAGCCATCAGTTCTATGATAGAGGGTAAAACTAAGACTATTCTTCATAGAAAAACAAGTTTTCTGGGTCTAGCTGCCATAATAGCAGCAGTAGTAGCAGTGGCGACGACGACAACCATCATTAATTTCTCGGGCACTGCGTTTGCCTATACAGAGGACGACCCTGCGGTAGTGTATTCATGCTTCGAGACAAATGAAGACGGAACCTATGTGACACAAACAGATAACGAAACTGGAGAAGTAAGTCTTGTTCCCTGTCCAATAGACCACGGAGACAACGCATGGATGTTGACATCCTCTGCACTAGTGCTTATGATGACTCCTGCAGGGCTGGCTATATTCTACGGCGGTCTAACAAGACAAAAGAATGCTGTGAACACACTTCACATGGTATTCATTACTACTGGAGTTATTGCAATACAGTGGGTATTGTGGGGATACAGTCTTGCCTTTGGACCTGACGCAGGAGGATACGGATTCATAGGAAACTTGAATTGGGCCGGACTGCAGAACGTGCTTCATGATGTACCCTCAATTGCATACGGTGGTATAGATGGTACAACCATACCCCATCAGACATACATGATATTCCAGATGATGTTCGCTATCATTACACCTGCACTAATCGTAGCAGCACTGGCAGAGAGGATGAAATTCAGTGCATTCATAATATTCATCGTAATCTGGGCAACATTCGTTTATGACTTTGCGGCACATTGGACATGGGAGATCACTGGACCTGATAATTATGGATTAAATCCTGGATATTGTGGCTTTGGATGGACAGGCTGTCTAGGATCACTTGACTTTGCAGGTGGAACAGTCATCCATATCACCTCTGGTTGGTCCGGGCTTGTAATCGCTCTCATGCTTGGACGCAGGCTGGGATATGGCAAGCTCCCAATGGAGCCACACAACATATCACTTGTTGTCTTAGGCGCAGCGCTACTGTGGGTCGGTTGGTTTGGCTTCAACGCAGGTTCCGCAGGTGCAGCAGCTACAAACGCTACAAGTGCATTTGTTGCAACGCAAATTGCTACAGGCATGGCGGCAGTCACCTGGGCTCTGATATCCTGGGCACACACTGGAAGGCCTTCAACAGTTGGAGCAGCTTCTGGCGCAGTAGCTGGACTTGTAGCTATCACCCCAGCATCTGGCTTTGTGTCACCAATGTCCTCAATAATCATAGGTATCCTAGCCTCAGTTTGCTGCTACGCGGCGGTGGCATTCAAAAATAGGAGGAAATGGGATGATGCACTTGACACATGGGGAGTACACGGCATCGGTGGCCTTACAGGTGCTCTGCTGACAGGCACCTTTGCAGAAGTGCGGTTCACACCATGGGGAGACGACGGACTTGCATTTGGCAACCCTGCACAGCTATATGAAAACGCGGTAGGCGCATTTGCTGCACTTGCATGGGCGATGGGCATTACTGCACTCATTATCAAGATAATGGATCTGGTGTGGCCAGGCGGCATAAGGGTTACTCCAAAGGAAGAAGAGATCGGTCTGGACCTTGTACAGCATGGGGAAAGAGCATATGTAACCGGGTAGAGTGGTGGCAGCGTCACTACATATTTCTTTTTTCTTTTTTTGATTGCTCCTCTCTCTCTATAATTGTGAAAATGCATTAAATTTGCCTGTGACTACAAGCTTTTGCTGTCAGAACAGATGCAAGCCTGTGTATTAGATGGGGCCTAAAATACTATGTTCTACGCCTCTGAGATTAAACTTGCTGCCTTGACCATTTTGAGACCTGTAATATGTATTAAACCAAACGTGTGTCCATCTCTTTGGTAATAACATACTCCTCTGCCCTATGATGCCAAGTGCCTGACTCTTTTTTTAAGCACAATAAACTAAAACCCGTCTATCTGCGCTTATATATAGAGCAATACTTTAGCAAATAACCTATCAAGCAAAAAGCGAAGGGCTTGCATACATGTAACTGATCATCCGTAATGTGTCTAAGACCCAAAGTCCCGCTTGCTATATTTTCCATTTTATCTAAGTTATATAGAGGAATCCTGCATTAAGATTATATACGAGCATTCAGTTTCGTGCTGATACCCTTGGAGTCTCAACAGCAAAAGGAAGCTGAGGTTATAAGCGAGGTTCTCCTCAAGGCTGCCAGCGAGCCAGAATTCAGAAACGAGCTGATTAAAGATCCGGAGATAATTTTAGAGCAGTATGACGTTTCACCGGAAGCCAAGCTGATCATCCGAAGAAGCATTATAGATCTAACGCAATAGCTCAGCAATTTGCAAGTAAGCATAACTAGCAACATGACTATAAGCAACAAAACGCATATGCATGAGTATATATATAGTGTAACTTGAACATGGTTGAGAGAAATATAGGTGTTGTACGCACCTTGCCACAGAGGTCACTCCTTCACAGGGAAAACAACTAGGAATTAGTAGGGATGTAAATAGCACTTACCCAGTAAGTAGTGCAACAAGCGGCAACATGATAGGTCAGTCGGCTACAGGTTTGAGTACTGTTACTAACCTGTAGGAACCGCACCAGTTACGGCTTTTAGATACCTCATTGAAGGATATAGAGGAGAGTTAATTGATCTCGCTACAGAGAGAGATAATATGAAAAGAAAAGCGCTATGCTGGCAAAAATAGTAAAGAAAAATAGATTGGCTAACCGGTCCTGACAAGCCTTCTGCCTGTGTACCACCTATAGATAAAGTATCCAGCGGCAATTATTATTATTGCTATTACAAGTGGCCAAAGCAAGTATATTACTATAGCGGCCACTACCACAAGGATTGCGATAACCACCCAGTCAAGCATTCTTAACGGTCTTGCCATGATAAGGGCGATTAGCCAACATTACTATTCAGCATTTGTAACGATAGTTATTAAGTATTTATCACCATTTTTTACCTGCAACCTGTCTAGTGTGATAGTATAGATACTGCTGAGCATATCCTGCATACTTGCCAAAGTACCTTCTTGCGTCATCTGACAGCTGCTGATACTGATGGGGGGTAATCTTATCATGGAAATTGCTTTTATGAAGCCAACCATAATGGCTAGCAAGTGCTCTTGCGATCCACACATCGATTGGAAATGCATCAAGCTTTTCAAGTGAAAACAAAAGCACACAGTCAGCTATCTTGTTCCCAATTCCATAGACTTGCAGCAATTCTTTTTTTGATTCGTAATAGCCTGATTTCCGTAGTAAATCAAACTCAAGTCGTCCACTTGAGATGGCATCAGCTGCAGCCTTTATTGCCTTTGTCCTGTATCCAAGGCCGCAGTCCCTCAGCTCATCTACACTTGCCTTGTTGATAGCTGTAGCGGAAGGGAATGTAAAGAAGTCTATACCATCAACCTTTGTGTACTTGCCAAACTTTCTCGTCATATTATAGAGCATCCTTCGAATCATAGGTATGTTGGTATTGCTTGCACAAACAAATGAGAATAGGCACTGGTGAGGCTCCTGTCTTATAAGGCGGAGGCCAGGGTACGCCTTGGTAAGCCTGCATATGAGTGGATCGTGCGATATTTCTTCAAATATCTTCTTAATATCATCATCAAGTCTGAATATTTTTTGATCGCAGGATTTGTCTTCCGGGAAGGAAGAAAATTCAATACACTTGTCAGACTGTGTGAACTTGATAACTTGGTCGCCATGTATGCCATACCATGAATTCTTGTGTTTTTCCCAAAGAAAGACTTGACCACTATTTATACTGATGATAGGATCAAAGCTAGAAAAAAGCGTCTGCAATTATGAGATATTAGCCCACTGTTCTTATTGAACTTTTTTAGGAGTACATATGATCCCTAATATTAGCCACAAATGACTCAAGATATAAATTGTTCCATCTTGGCATTTTTTGCATTTTTCTCTTGGTTTTTCTAATTGTTGTTACCATATGTAATTTTGTTTTAGGTGGACAAGCCCGCTAGGTAACGTTAAATAAATGATGCTTGTGTTTGTAATGCGCATGAGTTCTAGCGATTCTACAGATCCTATGGAAGCTTTCAAAAAAGCGATTACAAAGGGAAGTGAGGCACAGAAGGACTTTCTCCGGCAGTTTTCTAACATTCAGCAAGATGCCATGCAGAACTACTTTGCAGTTCTTCAGAGTCTGACATTTCATAACGCAATGTTCAAGACTACAGTACAGAGCGGAGGCAGGATTTCTATTCCTGAGGCTGAAAGGCAGGCACTCGACATAGAAGATGGAGATCTTGTGCAGGTGATCGTGGTACCTATAGAGCGGCGACGCAAAGGATCCGTGCAAAAGGAAACCTGATTATTGTTCTCTGCCCATAAGAAACTTCAGGACGATCTTATTAAACATTATAGGCTTTTCGACATATGGTGTGTGACCGCAGTTTCTTATCACTACAATCTCCCTTTTTGGAATTTCATCATATTTTCTGGCGTACTCTAATGGTATCATCCTATCGTTTTCTCCCCATACAAGAAGAGTTGGAGCAACTATATTGGAAAGCCTGCCGTTTAATTTGGGCGCATATCTTATACCAAGCACAGTGGACATGAATGCATACTTTGCGTTAGTAAGCCTCATTCTGTTTACAAAGTCCATTACTATCTCTTCGTTGACGGCATCAGACTCGTAGGCCATTTCCCTGAATGCCTCGTAGACATGCTCATACGCTGGGTACAGTGCAGCCATGATGTATCTGTCAAGGGTCGGAGTCGATGTCTTCATCATGCCTGCAGGCGAGACTAGAACTAACTTTTCAACCATGCGGTTGAACCTGATGGCAAATTCAGTGGCGATGTGACCGCCAAATGATGAACCTACGATGCTTGCCTTAGATATGCCTAGATTGTCAAGAAACGATCTGAAAAAGTCAATGAAGAAATCCATTGTATACTCTACTGCAGGTTTGTCGCTGTAGCCAAACCCAATAATATCCGGAATTATTAAGTGAAAATATTTAGACAGAGCTGGAATTACACGAGACCATCTTTCGGCAGAAGCGCCAATGCCATGCATAAGAATCAGAGTCTTACCGTCAGGCGGCCCATAGTCGAGATACCTTATGGTATAGCCATTGACGTTGGTGAACTTCTGTGGCGTCGACTGCTCGCCCAATCAGTTCCATATATGGAAAGCTCATGTAATATATTTATGTAGTTATAAGGAGGTGCAGCATAACTGTGTTGTTGTAGTAATTTGATATCTACAATAAAGAACTTTTTCTACTCCTCTGCTCTGCTCTACTATCAAGCAGTCTGCAATGTTAATTCCATCTATGGCTGATTGAAGATTTTTAGAGCTGGGGACAGCCGACCTGTATTAGCCTGTTGGAGGTTGTTCTTCAGGTTTGATCTCTTCTGCTCCTGAGCTTGCGTAGTCCTGTAGTTCCGGTTTTTCTTCTTCGCTGACTGGAGGGCTAATAATATCTTTTGATTGCTCAGTTGATTGCTGCTGCTGCTGCTGCTGCTGCTGCTCTACCTGTCGTTGCTCTCCGCCATCAATGGTTTCAGCTGTTGCAAACCTGTCTCCTACGTGCGTTACCCTCACTCTAGTTTTCTGACCGACCCTTCCACCTTTCACAAAAACAATAAATCCTTGAACTCTGGCAACTCCATCGCCTTTTCGACTAATCTCGGTAACTTGAACATCGTATTCCTTACCGCTTTCAACTGGCTTTGGACCGCCGAAGCGGCTGCCTCCAAAACGTCCTCCTCTGTACGACATTCACTTTGTAGTGGACAGCATGACAATTAAAGAGAGGTGATGTAATCATCTTTCACATTCTTACAGGCCTTTTCTTTGTAAACAATCTATGTTAATAATTTTATAGGACTATATCAGTACAGTCCCTATATCTTTTTAGGCTTAAACCTTGACACATTTCTCGAAGACCCGTATATTCGCGTATAGTGTTTATATCACTCCACTTAGCCATTGGCCATTTAATAGCGTGCTCATCAACAGAAATGTATCAACCATAGAGGGTAAAGGTTAGAAGAGAGTCATATAGTACAATTATTAGTGCTAGTTAAATCCTCGTTACTGCAATCAGTGTTAGACCCGCACTAAATTGGCTAATAACTCAACCGATGAACCCTTGCCCTCCTGGCAGAAGGACAATCGACAGAAATATCATCATTTGGATTATGATGATGCAACTATTGAAGGTTTGATGCATTATTTCAAATTTCAAACGTACTCTGAACTACGATGGTTCCTGCGATGCATAAGAAAAAACTAGCCTTAGGTTAAGCTAGAACATCATGACGGATCCTGTTTCCTCTTATATACTTCAATAACGCATCAGAGTCATGTTCAACCTTGAAATACTGCTTCATATTTTCAATTGTCTCATCATCATATAGATGATGACGATGATGTTTTCTATCGATCTTTTGCTTTTCTCTAAAGATCTCTGATGTCATAATATAAGTTAGAGTTCATAATAAATAAAGAGTTTCATTATAAAACCTATGACTCAACTTGCTACGCAAGACTTTTTAGGCTATCGCGGTTTTTGTATCTGTCTGAAAATCGAAAAAGATAGTCACTATCAGCTTTTCAAGTTGTTGTCAGGTGGAAAAGATGGGAGAGAGCATATTTTCAGGAATTTGCAAAAGTCTCCCTCAGATTGTCAGCCAGAGTATTCAATTCTTGTCTAGTTCTATCGCGGTTTTTCGTCTCAGCGACCCATTGCGATTCGATCATCTCAGGTTCTGTATTCAGAGCACTGTTATGCCACCGTCATATACGTAAATATCGAGAAAGATTTTATTAATATAATTCATAGTTGGCTCTCAACTATTTGTCAAAGCTATCAATGACAATGATAATATTGTTGTTTGCATCATGCAATTCAGTTAATAATAGTCATATCAAGTAAAGCAAATTAAGTGATCTCGATGAATTCTATAATCGAAAAAGAAAACTACGCGCTTATGTTTATTATTATTATTATTATTATCATCTTCATGCATTTTCCATGATGCTCTAAAGCAGATGTATCTTTGGACATATGTACTTCATCTCTCAGTTCCATTCTACCAAAGAAATCTGCATGAACATATCAAGAAATACGCCTGAAACATATAATAACGATATCTTCGAACCGCTAAACAAACTTGCCAGCTGATCTTATAGTGACCAGCTGGCAAGTATGCGATCAACGTGAGTCTCCAAGCTAACAGAGACTCACGTATCCTTTGAAAGGAGCGATTCGTAATCTTAAGCTTTTAGAGCGATTTTTCCATGTCTTGATATAGAGGCGCATTCCTGACACAAAAAGTCTGCAGCTATCGGTTTATATGTTTTAACCGTTATCCTCTTGGCATGTCTAAACGAGAGGAACGCGAAAGGACAGAATTCTTGCAAAGACAACAGCAGGATGCGATCAACAGGTCAATTGATGAAACAAAAGACAATGTTCGCAGAGCAGTAGATGAAGTGAAGAGGGAAACTCCTAGGTATTCTCAGACTATTACAGATTTCCACAATGAAACAGCCGACGCAACGCACGAGATTGCAGTTACCTTTTTAGAATCACAAAAAGAGATAATCTATTCGATGCAGTCCGCATGGACTCCATTCGCAGAAAGAAGCAGCAGCAGCTCCGGCAACAACAATTACTGGACGATGGGTATGATGCAGCCTTGGTGGTGGATGGGAATGCCGCCTACGGCCATGGCAGACATATATACAAGAAGTATAAGTGCAATGACTGACTGGATAACAGCAGCCACACGCATGGCAATTAACATGATGTTTGCAGGAATTGAAGCAAGTAGAACAACTACAAACTATGTAAGGTACAGTTCTAAGGAAATCGCAAGAATAACTTCAAATAATGCAAGGATCCTTGGGCAGAACACAAGGGAGTCGGTTAGCAGGATGCAAGAGGCCAGCTATGGCGGTACAGCATCCACAGGAACAGCAGCAACGACTACAGGCAAGACTATGGGCACGATTGAAGAGAAAGAAACAGATACCACAAGAAGAAAATAGGCACAAAAAAAGAAAAAACATTAACAAAGCTAATCCATCATTTTTGTATATCTAAAATTAGATTTGAAAATTAAAAATATGGGAAAAGTAGTTCATTAGATTTGACTATTTTAAAAAATTGCTTTCTCTTTACTTATTGCAACGGCGGCGCCAGAGCAATCTTCAGTACCTTGCAAAAGGCGTCATCAAGCCTACGGGAACAATCATTACAAACAATATGTAGTTGTGTGTTTCAGCCAACTCTTGCATATCACACAATCTTGATGTCTTGCGCCAAGATCTTATAACCTGCTCTCTCCTTCCAAATGATGTTGTGCAGTCGGTTACATACCTGAGCACGCCTTATACCTTCTATAAGCCCTTAATATCTAGGGACTAACTAATGTTGTGAGTGCTCTTTGCATCTGATCCATATATCATTGTCATTGTGGTGTAACCACACCAATTTTGCTGTCTGCCCTCTTTGCCTTCCGCAGCCACTATTCGGTTGTCTGAAAAGTCAGGCTATTAAGTACCCATTAAATATGGTCAGCAAGTTGCCAGGAAAATCTGGTCGGGAAAAATGTGTAGTTGCCAACTATGTTAAGGCCTAGACTAAAGCATCACACACAACATATGCACTAATCAGTTCCCAGATGTTGGCAGCAGCACACTCTGAAAAGTTAAGTGGGTTTGTAAATCAATAATAATGACGACCTTTTTCTGCAAAATTCTTTTCTCCTGACGTAGTATTGCCCTTGGAGTTTCATCTCCCAGAGTTGCAATTCAGATAATTTTTCCAAATGCTGCTGCGTCTCCAAGGCTCCTTGCAGTAGCTTTCTCACCATATCTTGCAGTACTGATTCAGCTTTTTTCTACCTTCTGAAGCCTTCTCTGACGCTGTACTCTATGCAATAAAGCTGTCAGCAAGCCATGGCCCTACGTCTCCGCATCCTATAATGCCATTTTTATGACGTGTTAAGAAGGTTTTATGTTCTAATAAAGTTGAGGCTTTTTACCAGTATTTTGTTTTTATCTTTTCAATGGCATACTCATGCTCGGTGCTCTTTCTCCTTGCAAATCTCTCCATCGCAGAGAGTGGTACGCCTCCAAGAGTTGAAGCCAACTGCGTGAAGAACCAGTCCTTTATCGGATTGTTGCGCCCTACTGCACCCATGAACTTTTGGATGCCATACTTGAAGTTGTGCTGCCAAGTCTTGTACAT
>DATMWK010000053.1:0-24525 GCA_035562555.1 Nitrososphaera sp.
GACGACGTCGACGAAACAACGACAGCAGTAGACGATGACGAAATGGAAGGTTTTTCTGATTAATAAATAAAAAAATCGATATCTCCATCTATCTACCGAAACTGTGTTTGAAAGTTCACCTTTAGAACTATCGCTAAAAAAGCGTATTAGAAAACAAGTGATAAGGAACGGTGATGCGAAAACATCCAACTTTTTCATTTTGGTATTTTCATAACTTTGAGAGACTACGAGAACAAGAGGAAGAATTAGAAAAGGAAGAGGAGAAGAGGATAGGTCTAATAGCATAACGGTGGAAGGTCAAAACCCAATCTCGTAATGAGAAAAGGCTTTGATGCGGTCAAGCTCGATCTTCCATTCTGGCGATTATTTAAGTCTCTTGTACGCTTTTGCAACTGTAGTCATGTCTCGGTCATAAAATAAGTTAATCAGCATCTGTGCATTCTTAAGCTTCCCTTTCGATATCTGCGACTGGATAATTGCATCAACTCTTTGATTTTTCTCTGGAGAGGACAGTTTGTTGTAAATTGGTTTATCCAGTAATGTCATATTAGTTTCAGCTCATGCGGGTCTAGTTTTCTAGCGTGTGTCACTCTATGCAGTACTGAATTCATACAGAAGTCTCCTCTGACAGGTTTATCGGCGCTGCATCCTGGACATACAAAAACATCTTCATTTAACATAGTTTTCGGGTTAAACTGTTGTTCTATTGGTTTGTGTAAAAATTCATCTGATACTGTAGCTTGATGGTTACAGACTTCAAAAACTACCTTCCATTTATTGGGACTTAACTCTACATTATTATTATTAGCCAATGATGGTTATATGCTCGGTTATCCTATTTACCTTTTTCTTCTTCCACAGGCACACCTTCGCAGTCGTAATCGATTTCTTTTTCCTCGGCTTCTATCTCTTTCCACACTTTTTCTGTATACTTTTCTTCATCTCTCATTGACTGTGTCAAGCGCATTCGCCCAGCAATACAGTCTCCTTCATTTTGTACTTCTCTTTCTTCAGTCGTTTCCTTCTCTCAATCTCCTATTATGATATTTACCGCACTCGAGAATATATCGTTACCCACGTCGTTCTTTGTGCACGTCGTGTTTTCTTCTACTACTCATTACCGTGTCCAGGAAGAACGAGAGGGGTTGCTCGGGTCACCTTGACTATCTTAAGTTCCTCTTCATCCTTTTCTCGTCGAAAAGAAGAAGAAGGGGCTTGAATGCAGACAGCCAGCTAAATTACGAGCTTGAGGAGCTGAATTTACTGCTGCCATCGATGCATCTTCAATGGCTCAACAGCAACTCTACAGTTGCTCTAATAAACGTCAATCCAGTAAGTGGAACCTATCATGTGCTAGCTCAGAGCAGAACAAGAGAGCAGATGGTGGAAAATGCTGCAGTTCTCGTGCGTGTATTGAGAAGAGCACATGCTAGTCGCTTCAAGAAGTATCAAGAAGAGCTAGAACATGAAAACGCAGAGAGATGATAATGGTTTCTAATAAAGCCCTTAATCGCAGTATGTTGATTATGGCTAAATGCTGCAATAGCTTCCTAGCTTTTTTGTTTTGGCACTTCGCTCCGTCGGTACTAGCTTCGGAAGAAGTATCACAGATCACATTTAAGTTAGAAAGAACCCACATGGAAGCTACAGTTGGTCAAGTGCTTGAAGCAGTCGGGTATAATATGACCATATTCGAACCCCTTGACAATGGGACGATTATCGTAAATGCAACGAGGTTGGAAACATGAGAGAAGAAAAAAAAGAAGAGGAAGAGGCAGAATATACACAAGAGCAGGTACAAGAAATGCTCAAAGAAATTATGGAATGTGACTATTACCCCAAAGAGATCACACAAAAAGACATGGAGGACTATTTAGCCAAAGAAAAGAGTGGAGAGACTTGGCGTGATGGTATAGAGCACCAAGAGGAGAATATGAAAAGGGGAGAGGCTTTCTTAGTCCAACAAATAGAAAAGCGTATCAACGAAAACGCAGAGATGGGGATAGTACCTAATGAGGAGACTAAGCGAGCTGCAAACGAAGAGGTTGTTATATACAGAATAAAGCAATTCGCCGACGCAGTAAAGGAAATGAAAGAGGAGTTTCAGGTGGAAAAGTTTCGCCTAATTAACACATTCAACAACAAGGAAGTTTTGAAGACATACACAGACGAGCAAATAAAAAATGCTGTCTTGTCAATGTTGAAGGTAAAGAGGGGTATTGAAACAAATGAAAAAGAACTCAGAGAATGGGAGCAGGAGGCTAAGCAAAGATACGGAGGAGGAGAAGAAGAAGAGGGAAAGAGCGACTGAAAGGAAAACTCCTACTGGCGAAGAGATATGATGATGGAACCAGCGCTACCGTTACCTTCTTTCAAGATGGAACGGGAGTTATTCGCAACGGTACGATGCTTGTACACTTCAATTATACGTTTACACATGACAAGCAAGATGATATAGAGCCCACCTGCACAGCCCTTAAGTTTCGAAATAACGGGACAGACATTCTCAAATGTACAAAATAATAAAAATAAAAATAACTGGTTTATCGCCGTCGTCGTCGGTGTTGTTGCTAGTAGCAATTATACTTACTGTCGCTATCGCCACAACTACAACGATGGTATACGGTCAGCTACCGAGACTGACGACAGCGACAAATACAACAACAAGCCTAAACGCCACCAATGCAACAGCAGTAGTAGCGACAAACACAACAGCAGCAACAGCGCCAACACCAACAATAATAACACAATTGCTAGGCGTACGAGGCGAAGTTATTCCACTCCATGCGGAAAATATCCAGTTCCAGCAAGAAGACCCACTATTTGCTAAATTAGTTCAGGTAATAAACGACTGCATGAACTTTGTCGTAGCCCAGGACCAAGAAGGAGATATCGACCAGCTAGACAACAATCGTAAATTCTCATGCGATAGTGTAATTAGCCAAGGGGTTGAACAGTTCTGTGGCTTTTCACCTACATCAGATGTCCTGGAATGCGCTGAAGCAAATCAGATGCACCTAATTTATATGGTAACTGCGGGAGCTTCTGGTTTTTCTACCTAGAAAGAAAGAGAGAGAAAGAGGGAGTTATTCATCAGTAAACAGCCGCCGTTTCCCCGCTAACACTTTCTCCGGAACACTTGCAATTCGTTCCTGTTCTTCTGGGTCATTGATATCAACACACATATCGCTAGCTACCATCTTCTTCAAGACAGACTCAAATACTGTCTGTCTGGCTTTTAGCTCTTCAATTTCTTTATCATGAATTTGTTCGATTTCAAACTTTTGCACATTATTGTTGATAGTCAGCAAGTTTACAGCTTTAAGATAGTCTTCCAAAACTTCTTCTTCTGTTGAATGCCAGTATGTTTCCTGTGTTCCTGTAGTTTTATGACCCATGATTAGCTCTACATTTAGATGATGCATGACTAGTCCAGCTTTAGAACGAAAAGCCTTCCTGAGTCCATGAGCAAGTTTCCAAGGGTTGCGTCTAGCACCTTTCTGTAATAATTGGCGATGATCCTGCTTCCATAAAGCGCGGCTTAAAATTTTCTGAATTGCAGATACCTTCACTTATGTCGTTCATATCACAGAAAAGCTTGATTGTGTGATAGTACATGTTAAGCGTCCCAGCTGCAAGCTCCTTATTCAGAACTCTTTCTTTATTGTATTTAATGAAACTGATAATGACGTCTTGATAAATCGAATGTCATTTTTAGCTAGAAAAGCAGCAGCCTGTTCTTCAACTGTTTTACCTGGCATACCCGCAAATTTTAAAAATATTTTTAGCCTTTTGGATACTGACGTCTAGCAGCGGGTGAATCTAAAGCGTAGATAAATGAGTCAAATGCTGACTTAGCAGCCTTAATATGAGAATTTATGTTTTGGCTATCCGTTGCTGTCGCCGTTGTCTCCAATTTGGATATGTATTTTAGCTAGCAGATGTAAATAAATGGACAACTTAGTCCGTTATATCCTCAAATAATAGCCATCATTGATACTTGACACAGAGGAATGAAGGCTGCTGACGTCAGAAAGGAGCTGAAGAGTATGGCAGACCCAGACAAAGCAGCGATGCTGCAGCGGTTCTTCAAAACAGGGCCGGGCTATTACGGCGAAGGTGACATCTTCATAGGCGTCATGGTACCACAGTCAAGGCAGATAGCCAAAAAATTCAGCCAGCTTCCGCTTGGAGAGGTTAGAACCCTGCTTTACTCTTGCATTCACGAGGAGCGGCTTGTGGCGCTCTTGATCCTTGCCTGGAGATACAATAGCAGCTTATCAAGCAGCATGGAAAAAGAAGAGATCGCGAAGTTCTACCTAGAACACATTAAGCAGGTGAACAACTGGGACCTTGTGGACCTTTCAGCGCCAAACATACTTGGAGCACACCTAGTTGACAGAGACCACAGGAGGCGGCTGCTGTACAGGCTTGCCGGATCGGAGAATGTATGGGAAAGAAGAATAGCTATCTTGGCGACGCTTCACTTTATCAGGAACGACGACTTTTCCGAGACGCTGAAGATTGCGGGGATGCTGCTGCACGACAGGCACGACCTAATCCACAAGGCCGTCGGCTGGATGCTGCGCGAAGTGGGCAAGAGGGATGCTGCTGCAGAAGAGGCGTTTCTCGAAAAGCACTGGAGTGTCATGCCCCGGACTATGCTTCGCTATGCGATTGAAAGGCTGCCTGAGAGCAAGAGGCGCCGCTATAAGAAAAAGCCGATCGATAGGAGGTGGTAGTAGATACTCTCGGAAAATACACATCCGCCGGCATATCTGCTACCTACGCTCTTGCTAGTTCGAGCGCGCGGATCTGAAGGTCTTTTTTGGTAGAGATATTCTCCGTAATCTATATACAGGTTTTGTGTAAATATCGCGCCTGTTATCATGGTTTTTCTACGCTCCTTTTGGTCAATAAAGACCGTATCGTCTGCATCAATTCTTTATGAGTAGCCATATCTTTCTTTCTCATGTAATAATAGAGCTCTTCAGTCGCCGCATGATAGTCTATTCCAAGATTTTGGGCTAGGTTGAGCGCGATATGCGATAAAATCAGCTTTCTCATTAGCAACTCGGTTCCATAGACAGAAGCATCGGATACAAGTTCACTTAGCGTATTCTTGAAGTTGGCATCGATATATCGATCCTTTGCTTCTCTAGTCTTGATTGCGAAAGTTGCGCCCATCATGCGGGCTTTCATGTGAATCTGCTCAACCATAGAGATAAACTGGTCATTGAGTGGAGTATTGTCCAAAAGCACCTCTGAAAGCAGGTCTGCAGCATCTTGTTCGCTTATCTTCATAGTTTCCTTTACCTTGAATAGCACATGACAGGCGGCGCAACCGTTGTTGCCTCTAATGATAGAAGGATTGCTAGTCACAGCGAAGATTTCGTTTTTTATTATCTGCTTGGCTTCTTCTATCCCAGACCTGTCGTCTAACTTGACCAACTACGAATAGAGAACATCATCCTGAGGCTAAAAAGTCTTGCATTGCATGACGGATAAGCAGCAGCGACCGCGCGCGCGCCGTCCACGATAGCTGACAGTGTTGCAGATATTTCATTCCTTTTTTTCAAAAGAATCCCATTTTAGTAGTATAATATTTTTCAGACCAAGTCACAAAGAAAGGTCCGGCGAGCGAAAACGGTGACTTTATCCTTTGTGTGGAACTTCAATCGGTGCAGGGTAGTTCATTCGATTCTTTTTTCCAGCTTCATAATTTCTTCTCTGATTAGGGAGTGTCTGAGGTCTGTAGACACCAGCACTTCCCTATTCAGGGATATTGTTACATACTTGATTCCTTGAACGTTCTCCATCGCGCGGGTCTTAGTTATCACCTCAGCCAATGAGCTTGCTCTGCAAAGGACATGTTTCATCGGTGGTTCGAGAGTGTGATGTGTTTGGGCCGACTCGCCCATTATTCTTCGTACCTCGTCCATGCTGATCTTACCAGCAACTACCATTGGATATATCAGCTCGCCGGAATCCGTCAGTGTGCCAAGAACAGGATCAACAGATATCGTTTTAGTCTCCAAGAGTCGATTAAGGTGCTTGCGTACAGTCTTTGGGCTGAGGCCAGTGGATTTTAAAAGTTCTCCAAATGGGATCTTGGGGTCGTCTACTAGAGCATCCATCATTAACAGATCTGTAATGGAAAGCGGTGCTCGCCTCTTCTTGCGTGGTGTTAAAGCTCTCATTGAGGGTCTGACACCTAAGATCTTGCTGAGATTATCCATGGCCTCACACTCATTTTTAGTCCATAGGCGCAGCGTAATTCGTCCATCTACTTTCCAAGCTACCCAAGATACATCTGTTGCTGCGAACGCCGCTAGTGCAGACTTGCGTGAAAAGTTATCATGAAAGAATAGCAGGAGATCATCGCGGTCAAACACGCTCGAATCTATCACTAATATGAACCCTTGAAGGATCCCCTTGCTCCTTAAGCGGTTTAGCCTGTCCCGAACAGCAGGAGAAGAGAGCGAGACTCTCCTGCCTAGAGACTGGTAGCTTTGGCGTGCATTGCCATATAGACCTACAAGCAGCTGAAAGTCCTTTGAGTCCAATGCTTAGTTCGTGTCCTAGCTTGAATATAAAAAATTCCCTAAATCGAAAGTTGAACCTAACAAGATCATAAATGTAATGCTATTGAAGGAATATACTACCATGCAAAAAAATGAATCTGCAAAAAGCGCGAAGGAAATTGTGATGGAGTTCATACAGGCTTTGGAGCGAAAAGACTTCAAAACTGTTAGAAGCTACATAAGCGATAACATAACGGTCGTGGCACCTGGGCCTGTTGAACTAACATCTTTTAACAAAGCTGAGCCATTCATGAACTATCTAGAACATGCGAACCTACCCAAATTAGACATCAAGAAGGAATTCGCGGATAGCCATGATGTCTGCCTTCTCTACGAAATGAATTATCACGAGCCGCCTGTAACAACGTTTGTATGTGGATGGTTTCACGTAAATGATGATGGGAAAATAAGTTCATTGAGGTTCGTTGTAGATCCAAGACCTTTGTTCGAGCAGAAAAAATAGGTAGCACATGAAAAGACTAGATGATCACCCTTGGTTCAGTGTAGGCTCCAGTCTTGGAAACAGCAATAGTGATAAGGCACATGCCGCGCGGCCACTGCCGTCCCGGTACAAGACGGCGATTGTCATGACGGGTGGTGTCATTTTTGTCCTTCTAAACATTATCATCCCACAGATACGCCAGCTAACAACGGGCCTTCCAAACTTGTTAAGCACACTTGTCGGTGTCGTCATAATATAGTTCTGCTTATGACCTATGTGATAATGCCCCCTCTCACAAAACTCTTGAGACCTTGGCTGACCGAGAAAAGATTTTCTAGGTTCACCTCTCTTTTTTGTTTTTCTTGCTATGCTACATAGCCGAGTTTTGCCAAAATTCCGATGTTCAAATTCGAGAACAATTTTGTTGGCAACTGCTTGAATTTTTAACAAAAGCTATCTTGATACACTTATCTCATAGTTGCTATGCTTATCTAATTGAGATATGGGGTAGTAGCTTGAAGCACAATCAGATACTCTTTAGAGCAGAATTTACTATACGAGAAGGAAAAATAGAAGAATATAAAAAACTAATACAGGAGATGAGCAGAGCGGTAGAAGCTAATGAGCCAGACACAATAAGTTATCAGTTCTATCTTAATAGAGATGAGACAAAGTGTATCGTATATGAAACATACTCAAATTCAGAGGCTGTATTTGCTCACAATAACGGAGTTGCATCGCAAACAATACTCCCAAAGATTTTCAATGTCTCTAACATAAGTAGATTTGAGGTTTACGGGAACCCTAGCGAGGAATTACAAAAGGTGCTGACAAGTTTTAGTCCACAGACTTACAATCTATTTGCTGGGTTCAGTCGTTGAGGGCTCGGCTGTGATATTTTTCTTTTATCTTACTTTCTTAAACCCCCTAAGATATGCCAAAGTGCCTTAAGTGCAGAGAAGTAAAAAAATAAAAACAAAGTCTGCCATTATTGTCATTTGAAAAAGGCTAACTATGAAGCTAATAGAAGATTTGAGGAACTGAGTAGGCAAGGCGATAGAGAGAGATAGACATTATCAAAAGAAGAGACATAAAACTTTGATATTCCGTTGTAGCTTTCTATTCATTGTTAAAATAGTGGTACAAAGGTATTGACAGAAAAAGAAAACACTAGCAACAATACAAGCCGTCATGCAACATGGTTAGAACTCTTCTATGACCTTGTTTTTGTAGTCGTAATCTTTCAACTTGCTCATAATTTAGAGGAAGATTTCTCATTATATGGATTTCTTGGTTTTTTGGCACTCTTCGTACCTGTGTGGTGGTCGTGGATTGGTGCTGTCTTTTATGCTACTAGATTTGACACTGATGATTTGGGACACAGAATTCTAATACTTTTGCAAATGGTAGGTGCTGCTGCCTTGGCTGTAAATGTGCCTGATGCCTTAGGGAATGATTCTGCTGGTTTTGCTTTATCATATGCTGCCATCCGTATAATTCTTGTTTTAGAATATGTGCGAACAGATATTAGCAAATCTTTTTCTTCTGCTACCCCTCTTATACGACGATACAGCATAGGTTTCCTATGTGGTGCAATTGTGTGGATTATCTCAGCGTTTATTCCTCCACCATTTCGGTTCCTTTTATGGGGAATCGCGCTAGTAATAGATTTTGCAACGCTTATAACAGCAGGAAGATTGCATTCACAATTTGCACCGCACATATCGCATCTACCTGAACGTATAGGTCTTTTCATAATCCTGGTACTAGGAGAGTCCGTTCTAGAAGTTGTGGTAGGAGCCCAAAACAGGGAATTCGATATTTATTCTATGGTGATATTGGCCTTGGGTCTTAGCATACCTTTTAGTTTGTGGTGGCTGTACTTTGATAGTGTAGATGGCGCACCTATTCGTGCTCTACGAGAAAAAGGCAGGATTGGTGTGTACTCACTTTGGCTAATCGGACACTTTCCCCTTGTTGTTGCAATCACATCGATCGGGGTTGGATTAGGATATATTACATCAAAAGCAAATGGGTTAGCTCTATCATACTTTGAACAATGGCTTGTCTGTGGCAGCGTTGCATTGTCTTTGGGTGCTCAAGGGGTATTACAGCTCTCATCTGCTTATTATTATTTGTATACTGGCTCTACTCAGCAGTATCGCGCCAGTATAAGATGGGCAACATATAGAATAATTTCGGCTGGTGTGGCTTTTCTAATTCCCATTTTACGTATCCCGTTGTCACCATTTTTGGTTGTGTGTATTTTGGCTGCCATTTGTATTGCACAAATAGTTATAGATTTAAAACAGCATCCCTATCATCGTCGACGCCGAGTCTTGAAATGATTTTTTATATGCAGTCACCGTTTCACAAGAAAAACTACTACTTTCTCATATTGATATATACCCTATAGCTAAATTAACAGCACCTTTCATTAGATAGTCTTTAAGTAAGACAGGGTGAAAGAATCAATCTGATTATATGGGTACTGCTAGAAAATCAGCTAGTCCTTTCAGTTCTCTATTTGCAGGTAACGAAGCAGCCAAGGTAATAGACTTTCTTTTATCTACGGAACAACATAAGACAATGACCGCGATTCATGTGGGTACTCAGGCATCTGTGAATATGATAAACAAAATAATCGAAAACCTCTTAGATATTGATGTAGTTGGCATCAGTGCAAGAAGGGTAGAGAATCTACAGAATAAGGATAAAACCAAAGACGAAAATACATACTACATAAGAGACGATACTGATACCGGAAAGGCAATAAGGGATCTATGGTATCATTTGAAGCGAGTGCTAGAAACAGAACAATTTGATTCTTCTCCTGATTAAAAATTGCAAAAAAGCTGTTTTGGCAATCGAAGTGATTATTATATTTTTTGCAGCCAATTTTTATCTGTATTACCTCATAGTGTCCGATACGTGAAGGTTGCAATTAGATTAATGAACCAAAGTAATCAAAAATATTTAATATCTATCGTAATGATTGACTTAATGTAATTGAACGGTTCTAAATCCTCAATGAAGCTTATCAGTAGAGAAGAATTAAAAGAGAAATTAGATCGTGGAGATAAGTTTAAACTGGTAAACGCTTTAGGAGAGTGGGCATTTAATGCTAAGCACATACCTGGTTCTATCAATATTAGTAAAATAGAGGATGCAAGGAAGATTCTTGATCCTAACGATGATATTGTCATATATTGTTCTAATCCATCATGTATTGCAAGTATTATTGGGTATCAGCTTTTGAGTAATATGGGATATTCTAAAATCAGGCGTTATGCCGGTGGAATAGTTGATTGGGAGCAAGCAGGATACCCATTGGAAGGAGATTTTGTAAGCTAGTTTAAAACGTGTTTGTCAGTATATCTTGAATTTATAATGAATGGGACTGCAAAAAAGCAGATATAGGTATGTCAAATTGTTCAGCGACCAGAGTATTTTTGGTTGGTTTCCATTCAGCAGGTATATATCCCCTACGCTGACAATTATCCAAATAATTCTTGATACTACTAATCCTGCATATATGTGGTTTCAATTGGCACAGAAGCTATCCGGCTTTTTTTGAAGCGTAGGAATTCTAAATAGCTCAAAAGCTATTTTTACAGTAAAAAGAAAGATGGACCAGCCTAGGGAGATTCGGCAGAAAAACTTCTAGAAAATAGACTCAAAGAACAAATGGCAAAGTATGAGAATTGAGCTCCAGTTATTTCAACTATATATGTACCAGTTACAAGTTGCTATTGGTGCGCGGGGGCAGCGGTCTCTCAATGTTGATAAGGGTTCTAAGAAAAGAAGCTGTTAATAGCAGCGCATCGCAAATAACCTCCTATGAGTGATACACGTAGGGGGCTTCCGCTAAAGAGCTCTATGTTGGAGCAGATATTTCCCACATTAACGCCTGCACAGATTCGTCGCATTTCATCGCACGGCCACACGCGTCCAATACAGCGTGGCCAGGTGATCGTCGAGCAGGGTGATAGAAATGTCCCATTCTTTGTGGTAGTCTCCGGCGAGGTCGAAATTGTGCGTCCCTCGGGCGGTGTTGAGACCCTTATCACGATCCATGGTCCGGGTCAGTTTACTGGTGAGGTCAACAACCTCTCTGGCCGCCCGGCTGTCGTTCGGATGCGTGCCACCAAGCAGGGTGAGCTGATCGAACTGGATCGTCAACACATGCTGGCTTTGCTGCAGACTGATGCCGATCTCGGCGAGATCATGATGCGGGCTTTCATTCTTCGCAGAGTCGAGTTGGTGAGTGCAGGAATGGGAGATGTTGTGCTCGTCGGGTCAATTTACTCCGCCGGTACGCTTCGGATCAAAGAGTTCTTGATGCGCAACGGGCACCCATACTCCTACATAGACCTCGAGCGAAACCCGGAGGTACAGAACCTGCTGGATGGTTACCATGCTACCGCTAGCGAGATACCCGTGATGATCTGCCGCGGCAAGATTGTACTTCGGAATCCCACGAACCAGCAAGTTGCGGACTGCCTTGGTTTTAACGAGAACGTCGATCAAGCGCAGATGCACGATCTCGTCATCATAGGAGCTGGTCCCTCTGGATTGGCTGCAGCCGTGTATGGCGCATCAGAAGGGCTTGACGTTATAATGCTAGAAGCGAGCTCGCCAGGCGGCCAGGCGGGTTCAAGCTCAAGAATCGAAAATTACTTAGGATTTCCCAGCGGTATCTCGGGCCAGGAGCTCGCAGGTAGGGCATACACCCAGGCGCAGAAGTTTGGCGCGCAGGTGCTTATTGCCAAGGGGACGCGACTCGCCTGCGAGCACAAACCGTATGTCGTCGAAATGGAGAATGGGGCTCGAATTCAGACACGCACTATCGTGATTGCTACGGGAGCGGAGTATCGAAGGCCGCCATTAAAAAACTTGTCGCGCTTTGAAGGTGCAGGTGTCTATTACAGCGCGACCTTCGTGGAAGCGCAGTTGTGTAGCGGAGAAGAAGAAGTGGTTGTGGTTGGCGGAGGAAACTCGGCCGGCCAGGCAGCCATGTTTCTGGGGGATACGGTAAAGCGCGTGAATATGCTAATAAGGTCAGCCAGTTTGGCCGAGAGCATGTCGCGCTATCTGATTCGCCGGATCGAACAGACTCCTACGGTCATAATGCGCCCGCATACCGAGATCGTGGAGCTCGAAGGAGGGAATCATCTCGAATCTGTTCGCTGGCGAAACAATCAAACCGGGCAAATCGAGGAGCACAACGTACGCCACGTGTTCATCATGACAGGCGCCGATCCGAACACCCGTTGGCTTGATGGCTGTGTCGCGCTTGATGCTAAAGGTTTCATTAAGACGGGCCCTGATCTGTCGCCAGAAGATCTGAGTACTGCACGCTGGCCCCTTGCCCGTCGACCCTACTTGCTCGAAACCAGTTTGCCAGGAGTGTTTGCGATAGGCGACGTGCGGGGCGGCAGCATCAAGCGAGTCGCTTCTGCAGTTGGCGAAGGATCAATTGCAATTTCATTTGTTCATCAAGTACTCCAGGAATAATAGAGAGGAAGCAGATCGAACCGCACCAAGATCGAATGGATGATGACTATGAAGCATGAAGAGGGTCTATCTTGGGACGACCTGAACTTGGGCTCAGTTCACGCTTGGCACGAGTGTCATCATGGGATCGATCGAGTAACTATCAGAAGTCGGGCTGGAGAGACTCCGCTGAACTAGGGCATGATCATGATGCTCGGCACACCTACTACTGTCATCAGAATTATTATCAAAAGGTAGGAGGAGGAGGGGGTTGCTATTTCTGAAAGTATTTAGTAACAACTAAGCTCCCTTTAATGCCTGTTCTCTTCCAGTCTTCCCTGCTCATTTGACTCGAATCAATCTCCTATTATTATTTTGTCCCAACGAAAGTCTGCTTACAACAAAATGAAAGCAAACAAAAGAAAGAAACAAACAATCCAACTGCGACTATTGCAAGTCGCGAATGTTATAAGGGTGGAGTTAGGGTGTGCAATTAGTCCACTTCCCACGATTGATAAAAAAAGCTAAACGATAAATCTAATAATCGCGCGCTTCAATTGCATATAAGCGCCAATAAATGAGTGAAATGACTATGCCCTATCATTTTAGTTTAGTATATAGACGCAGTACTACTTCTAGCGAGTGCCGGGCATGCAGAAATCCGATTTCTTCAGATCAAGACTTCCATACTATTGTTGTTAGATGGGAACAGGAATTTAACGAGCTTGATTTTTGCCAAACATGTTATGAAAATTACATTCAAAAGTATTTTGAATCCCGAGATTTCACTATATCAACCGAGCAACCAGGATTATTGGAATTTCTGTCAAAACTTGACACTTGACCTTTTTTTCTATATGTAGTGATTCGGATTATTCACCTTTATCATATTTCTGTAGCATTGAAATAACAACTTGAGCTCTTGAATGATGCAATTTTAATTCAATGACTATGTTTTGTTCGAGTTCCATTATTGAAGCCTAGGATGTCTCCCAGAGCTTTTTCATGCTTGTTATTACTACATGGATATCTGTGGATCTTTTGCATGCCCCCTTATTTTCATCAATCGAAATGACATGATAAAAACTGCGAATATGACTCCTGCACTAATTAGAAAAGTACTCGCTCCAAGCATGTTGTAGAAAAGCCCACCTATCATCAGTCCAATGATACTCGCTAGACTTCCGAAGCTATTTGCAACGCCTTGAACTGTTCCTTGATAAACAATTCCTGCACGGTTTGAGAGTATCGACATTACAGATGGCCACATAAGACCATTACCAACTGCAAACAAAACTGCCGCCACATAGATTAAGATAATATCTGATGACACAAGCAAAATGAAATTTGTACCTAAAATCGCACTACCCATTATCACTAATTGTTCCTCTGAGAATTTCTTTAATGCCTTACGTAGAACTGGACCTTGTACCAAAACCATAATGCCACTTAATACTGCATAAAATATTCCCATCTGTGTTACTGTCCATCCTAAACCATTTACTGCATGAATCGGAAAGGCAGTGTAAAAGATGTTAAATCCAAGAAAAATAAGAAAATATAACACAAGTAAAAATGAAATATATTTTAGTTTGAAAACATCTCGGAATTTAAGTCTCTTAGGATTTGCAGTTTTGTAGCACTCTTTAGCTTCAAATGAAAAGACTCTTCCGACATGTTTTTTTTCTGGAACATCCATTATAATCGAACGCTTGGTCTCTTTTAAAATGAAGACTATTACCACTAATACAACTAAAGATAGAATCAACGCAGCCAACACAGGGAGTGCTTCTCCATAAACAGTTGCACCTAAAATCCCTGCTAACGCAGGTCCAACAATAAAACCGAGATTGGAGGATATCGCCATTTTCCCAAAGTTTTTACTTCTGGTTTCATCTGAGGAAATGTCAGCGACATATGCATCAGCAACAGAAACATTCCCACCGGTAAGTCCATCAATAGCCCTCGCAAGAAATAGCGCAGCTAAAGGGAGAGTTATAGCAAAAATTCCTATTGTCGTAGAGTTAATGTTAAATAGATTATTAACCGGTAAAAATAAAGCAATAAGGAAGATTATCCAACCAGCCAATGTTCCTCCATGGCTTAAGAGAAGAATTTTTTTTCTTCCGTAAATATCAGACCATCTCCCTAAGATTGGAGCGCCAATTAGTTGAAATGCAGGGTATGTTGCATTAAGTATACCATAGACTATGGCGTTTCCACCAAGATCGATAACTAAAAACACTAGGAAGGGCAGAACAATACTAAAACCTAGAGTTCCAATGAAATTAATCAACAATAAAGGAAATAGTGAAATCTTCTCCTTGTGTACAATAGTCACTATTACGTGCAATCATAGATCAATGATTTAAGAATTCTTTTTTCGTTGCTCAGATATGGTTTCGACATCAAAGATAGACAATTCACTATATATGCTAGCTGTGACAGACCTGCACATAGGAAGTCTTGACTAACAAAAGACCATGAGTCTTAGTTATTGGATAGGCTACAGAAGAAGAATCGCCGACCTAATGCAACAATCATAGCAGCTATTGTAGCATCTTTTATTATGAATTTGTTTTCAATTTAATATCTTCTCCATCTCTTTCAACTTGGAATATTTCCATATCATATGTCTTGACAAATGCCATTACCTGTGCGGCATGAGCAAAAGCATCTTGCAGAGATTTGGGGAGAGCTGCCATATCCATTGGCGGAGACATCTTTGGCTCTGACAATTTTTTTCCTGTTGCAATATCAAATGTTGAAAAGTGAAGCGGGCAAGTAACAATATCTTTTCCCTGCACATTCCTAATCTCTCCTTTCGAAAGTGGAGCGTTCATGTGACCGCACCTGTCATTGATAGCATAGTATCTTCCATCCAGATTAATTATGGCAATTTCCTTGCCTTTAATTTCAATATGCTTCATAGATCTTGAAGGTAGTTCGCTTGCTTTGGCAACTGTTTCCCAACTATCAATGGGCTTTTCCATGTCAATAACTATTTGCTATTAAATTTAAGAATTCTCTATAATTTTTTAAGTTTTGTCAACCCTGTCTTTTTTATTTCAAATTCCCCCAACTTACCTTGTGGAGCGGCGTTACTTTTACAAACGGCGCTTCTCCTTCCTTCCACGGCTCTTCTCTAACCCAGTCAAACTTTTCATGAAAGATATTGTAGAGCCTTTGGAATTCCTCTCCTCTTTCAACGAATTCCACAACTCCTTGAACGATAACTGCTTTGTTGTCTACAGAGGAATTGTAAACGTCAACCACTAAGGTGCTATTTTTGTTCTTCGCAAGGTTTCTGTACTTCTTTGTGTCGTAATCTGTGGCAAAGTAAAAGAAGCCATCATCAAATACAAAGTTAACGGGAGTAACATGCGGAATATCATTGTGAGATGTAGCTACTCTGCATACTTCATGGTGCTTGAGGAATCTTTTCTCGGCTTCGGAGAACTCTACCACTGCTTGCTTGAAACCGCCCGCCTCACTCTTCCGAGCCATTGGAGTACTCACATTATACAACAAAATTAATTAAAGATACAGCCACATTGTCCTTGTAAATGGTTTTCGTTATACTGATGACCTTTTGACACATTGAACTGTCCCGATGAGTTGTCAAAAGTCGACTCGCAGTGAAGTAGCAAGCATAAATAATCTTCTTTCGCAATCACGATTTTCCTTCTATCTGTACCTTTATCATCCAGGCTATCTTTTCATGCTGTTCTACCAACCCAATTAGAAAGTCATTGGTTGCCATGTCGTGATTCTAGGTAACTACGGCACTATTTTTGAGCTCATTCTAGGTATTCTGTTCTTACCAGAAGAATACTTATTCGCGCTCATGAGGCAAAACCATTCAAAACTCAGCATCAGCATGCTTTTCGATTGAAACATTGCTCATAATCATCCCTGTTGTTACGATACCGATGATGGAACTATCGTGAACAACAGGCAAGCGATTTATCTTATACTTGTTGAGGATCGCCATAGCTTCCTCAACAGATTTATCTGCATCTATAGTAATAATTGGTGCGCTCATTATATCCTTTAACGTAACCTTGAATGGTCCTCGGTTTTGAGCTACGACTCTGAAAATAATGTCTCTTTCCGTGATAATTCCGACTGGGATTCTCTGACCAGTGCCGGCATCAAGATGGGTGACCACTATAGTGCATCGTTCTTGTGCGTACAATGCTTTTGCAGCTTCGGCTACAAGAGTATTTTCATCCAAAGTTACAAAGGCTGTATCGACTATATCTCTAACTCTATCCTGTCTCTGTGCAACCAATATGAAATGCTCTGCCAAGGTATTGTTAGAAGCATCGGATATGAAGTTTACTTATAGTAGCACACAACTTTGTAGAACATCATTCAGATCCATATTATGATACCTATCCTAATAGTAAAAGGAAACAACAAGGATCGTCATTTGTCTTCCATAAGAGATAAGGAGGAATCTCTAGCCCAAAATGTGATGCCTAGGATTGCTCTAGTTTTACGTAAATCAAGGTAAAGATGTATATCAGCTAAGAATAAGGAAAAAGGCGACGCTGCATGCATTTTGGAAGTTGAACGGATGGAGGCTGGAGTCAACAGCAAGAAAAAAGAATGATTGATGAAAAAGTGGTTATTATAGTTAAATATGATCTTGTTGAAGATAACTCACTTCATAAAAATGACTGATCACATGAAAAAACAATCGAAATACTCCTGTGATGTTTTAATTATAGGTGGTGGATCTGCTGGTCTTCGAGCTGCGATTGGAGCTCATGATGCTGGTGCTAATGTTCTCATAATTAGTAGAAGTAAAAGAGGTGATCCTCATACAACACTTGCAAGAGGCGGCATCAATGCAGCGCTTGGTACTATGGATCCAGAAGATAACTGGGTGATACATGCAATTGATACTTTGAGAGAAGGAGAGTTACTTGCAGATTACGAAAGAGTTGAGGTACTCTGCAAAAATGCACCCGATGCTATAAAAGAACTAGTTAATTGGGGTGCTAGATTTCACAGAGAAAAAGACGGTAGGCTAACACAGCGGTTTTTTGGAGCTCACACCTATAGAAGGACTGTATTTTACGAAGATTGGACTGGTCAGGAAATAATTCGTGTATTGATGGAGCAAGTAAATCAGCGGAAAATCAATGTAATAGACAATATTTACATTACGAAATTATTAAAATCAGATAGTCGTGGTGATGTAAATGGAGAAAGAACATTATCATCAGCAGCAACACAGGAAGAAGAAGTGGTAAAAGAAGACGTCATAGGAGCGCTTGGCTTAGATATCGAAAATAAAGAATTTGTGACATTTGAATGTAAGTCTTTAATCCTTGCAGCTGGTGGATATACACGAGTCTATCCAGTAAGTAGTTCTAGGATTTTTGAAAACTATGGAGAAGGTATAGCTCTAGCATATGAAGCAGGTGCAGATTTAGTAGATATGGAGATGGTGCAGTTTCATCCTACTGGAATGGTTTGGCCAGAGAAAGCGGTGGGCTTGCTGGCCACAGAAGCAATACGTGGTGAAGGAGGTATTCTGTTAAATTCAAAAGGTGAGAGGTTTTTGAAAAATTATGATCCTGAAAGAATGGAGCTAGGACCACGCGATGTTGTGGCTCGTGCTATTTATAATGAAATAATTTCTGGAAGAGGTACTGAGCATAGTGGAGTTTGGTTAGACGTAACCCATCTACGAAAGGAAGTAATTCAAGACAGGCTTCCCACCATGTATAAACAGTTCCAAGAACTTGATGGAATTGATATATCAAAAGAGAAAATGGAGGTCGGACCTACTGCACATTACTCTATGGGTGGAGTCGTAGTAGATATAAAGTGTAGAACAAAGATTAAGGGTTTATTTGCTGTTGGGGAAGTAATAAGTCAGATTCATGGTGCTAATCGTTTAGGTGGAAATAGCTTGCTAGACACAATAGTTTTTGGAAAAATTGCTGGTGAAGAAGCAGCAAGATCGGCAAAGAAAGGAGTGGGAGATACAAAGAAAACTGAGGCGTCATCACCGCTACAATCGAATGTCGATAACCAAAAAGAAGGATCTAATGATGATTATGGAAGAATCTTTTTAGTTAAGGAACCAATCAACTTTCGTAATGATATACAAGAACTAATGAAACAGAGTGCAGGAATAATAAGAGAGGGGACAAAGCTACAAAACGGATTGAAAAGAATTTTGGAATTAAAGAATGAGTTTTATTCTAAAGATAATATTATAGAAGTATCCAAAATTGATGATAATAATTCTGAAAATATTGTTATAACTTGGCAGGTAAAATCATCACTAGTTGCATGTGAGGCCATAATTAGAAGTGCCTTGATGCGACAAGAGAGTAGAGGAGCTCACTATAGATCTGACTTTCCAAAGCTTGATGATGAAAGATATAAGGTAAATATCTATTGCAGGAAGGAAAGAAAGAGAATATCTGCGGTTGTAGCGGAAATGGTATTGTTTAAACAGAATGTTAAAGAAATCAAAGGGCCGTTGTCAGATTTGCTTAAAGAACATGTCAAAGCAGCACACAAACGTGAATTCGAATAGCAATTCTAGTAATAAGCAAACTAGTAGATAGCGTCTTAGCCAGTCATAATATTGCTGTTCGGGAGGGCTTTATGTTCCTAGAGTAAACTTGCGTAACTCCATTAGAAACATTGGCCATAAACATGCTCGCCTCTCTGAACTATTTGTCAGATTAGTCACAAACAAAAAAATTCTTGACAGTCACGATATAAGACGACCAATTGAAAATGTCGTCAAAGAAAGGCTGCAACCAGCCACGATAGCGCAGCGAGTAAACCGATACCGCCGTAACAGATGGTTGAATCTCCCATTTGGATGTTATGCATTAGGTATCTTGTTGAATTCTTCTTTTTCTGATTCATCTATATCTAGTTCTTCGCGAAGTGCGGGCACGACTCGCGTGCCTATCAATTTAATAGCTCGCATCAGCTTCTCTTGTGATAATGAGCCTGGATCCATCTGAAAAGTGATGCGTGAAATGCCACCACCAAGCGCTTTGCTATGTCGAACGATCTTCCTCACTACCTCGTCTGGATCACCGACGAGCAGTGCGCCTTGTGGACCTCGCTGGGCGTCGAGGTCCGCACGCGTAATAGGACGCCATCCACGCTCCTTTCCAAACTTGTTCATGGTATGAGCGTAGCCTGGAAAGAAGTCATCGACTGCCTCTTGAGTCGTCTCTGCTACATAGCCGGGTGAATGTACGCCTACCTTCAGTTGATCGGGTGAATGTCCAGCCTGCCTCCCCGCCTCTCTGTAGAGATCGATAAATGGCCTGAAGCGGCGCGTTTCGCCGCCTATGATTGCGACCATCAAGGGGAGTCCAAGCACTCCTGCGCGGACGAATGATTGCGGAGTCCCACCAACTCCAAGCCATATCGGGAAAGGATTCTGCAAGGGTCTAGGGTAGATTCCCTGTCCAGTCAAGGGTGGCCTATATTCGCCGGACCAATGGATGTGCTCATTGTCACGAACCTTCAGGAGCAGATTGAGTTTCTCTGCGAAAAGCGAGTCGTAGTCCTCTAGTCGCAGGCCGAACAGGGGAAATGCCTCTATGGATGAGCCACGGCCTACGATCATCTCTGCCCGACCCTGCGACAGAAGATCGAGAGTTGCGAATTCTTGAAATACCCGTACTGGGTCAGCAGCACTTAGCACAGTTACTGCACTAGTGAGACGTATACGTTGCGTTCGCGCGGCCGCAGCTGCTAGGATTACAGCAGGAGCCGAATCGAGGAACTCCTGACGGTGGTGCTCGCCGACTCCAAATATGTCCAAGCCGACCTGATCGGCGTATTCGATTTGTTCGACCAAATTTTGCAAACGCTCAGATGGGCTAATAACTGTGAGGCTGGCGCTCTCGCCGCCGAATGCCGCTGCGAAGCTATCAATTCCAACTTGCATATTTGAACGATTTCTTATTCTCTTGCTACCTGCTTCTACTTTACTTGTACTTTTGATCACTTTTGAGACAGAAGGCTCTCTGTACTGATCAGAAGATGAACTCACTTTATCTCCTAATGAGTTTTTAGCCATGACTTCATAGTGAACACGATGACTTTTAAGATCCGTAGCAATATCATACTTAGTAAGTATGCTGTACCAAACATGGTAAGCCTATGCTTACCTATCCCCTAACGTCGCCTTATTGCTAATACTATCTTTGCTCTTGGACGTGTTATTTCGGGTAGTCAAGTGCCTCAGCAGCTTCATCTAATGAAAAAGTCTTTTCTACATTTACTTTTATATTATTTTGATCGACCCACTGTACCAGCTTGATCAATCATTCTCCGTTAACCTCTACAAATTGTGATATAGCTTTCACGCCATAGCATTCCAACAGCAACGCTGCTCGCAGCTACGGTTTGGACGCTCATTAGCCAATTTTCGCTGACCCAAGCAAGTCAGTTTCTGCTTACCTAGATACATCTTACAAACCTACTAAGTATGATATTGCTACTGAAGTTAAATAGAGCAGTCACCATATTTTGGTATGACAATTAAAACATCACAACCAAATTCAACCATCTTGTCTGACTTAGTAATTACTGATCCAGAAACTGGTGAGTTAATACGCAAAGATACTGGGGAGGTCATTTCTGATAATACGCCATCTCCAGAAAAAGAATGGCGCTCTTTTGACATCGAAGAGGGTAAGAACAGAGCACGGGTAGGAACCCCTACCTCTCTTGCAATCCATGATATGGGACTCTCTACAATGATAGGCAAGGAAACAACTGATGCAGCCGGCAATCCAATCGACACTGCTACTCGAATGAGGATGGGAAGGCTGCAGATGTGGAATAACAGAAGTCAAATTCACTCTCCGACAGAGAGAAGCTTGCAGCGAGCTTTTACCATGCTCTCTAGGATAAAGGATAGATTGGGATTACCAAATCATGTAACCGAAAAGGCTGCATATACCTATAGAAAAGCTCAGGAAAGGGGCCTTATTCGGGGAGACACTATCGACTCGGTCTTGGCAGCTTCGATATATGTTGCTGCAAGACAGTCAGGAGTGCTAAGGACTCTGGACGAGATCTCAGAAAGTAGTGATGTCAAGCTCAAGCAGGCAGCCCGATCTTATAGGCATATTGTAACAGAGCTTGATATCAAAGCACCGATGATAGACCACTCAAAATATATCATCAAGATAGCTAACAAACTAGGCTTTGATGAAAAGATAAAGCGCAAAGCGCTTGAACTCATGGAACAAGCTCAGAAAAAGAATATTCTAGTAGGCAAGGACCCAGTAAGTATGGCTACTTCTATACTATATCTTGTAGACCTTGCAGAAGGGGGGCGAGAGCAGCAGCATAAAACACAGGCTGAAATTGCAAAAGCAGCAGGAATAACAGAAGTCACTGTCCGAGAGAGATCAAAAGAATTGAGGAAAAAACTTGGTATAGATTATGGCAGATCTCGTCTTGTCAGAAGGAGTTTTTATAACTGATCAAAGCAGCGCTCCCTGAAGACGAGTAGTTCCATGACAAGAATATTACCTGACTCATCATCTGAATGATATGAGGAGATGTTCCTGACACATGCATCTGCAAATGAAAGAAACTCCAGCTCTTATCAAGAATTTAAAAAACTCCATCTCATACTCAAGAAGTAATGTGATGTTCGCGATAAATCAGATATCAACATTGAATGTTATCATGTTATCTGTCGTATGAAAGTCAGACCATTTTGTCCCAAGGTCATAGAAGACGAATTTGAACAATTCTGCAAGATAAATTGACCACCTCTTGCCCATATCATGCTGAATAATGAAATAATGTGTGCTATCTGACCGATCGTGAGTGAAAGGAAAGCCACAGACTCTAATCCAAGACTCGATAAGATCAATGAATGCTTCGGCTGAATATTGGCGTTTTATCATCAAAAGCATGTCTTTCATATCATTTTTGGCGATCTCTTGTGACAGCTGCTTTACCTCCTCTTCAGACAATCTGTTCATCAGTTGGATCAGCAAATTCTTTGGGAATGAAATCATGCCTGCCTTGGCGGCAGCTCCTGAAAATTCAGTGTGTGTCTTGAATATCTGGCTGGCTAGGGTATTTAGGCTAACTCTTTTCTGATTAGCCTCATTCCTCAATTGTTCAAGAACATTGCCATCAAAGCGTAAGGTGACATTGCCGCTCGGAGTGGGGCTGCTCTTCAGTTGAGCTTTGATCGTCCTTCCGCTCGGCATTAGACGATTATCATCTTTTGGCTATTATTAAATGTTGTGTGCAATGCACTAATTCTATTGCATAACACTAGAATCAGTGCAGAGGTGCAAAGAGCGCAATATAGTTGGAATAGTTGTGATGTCATTTGCTCTACGTGCAAAAAATTCCTCCTATGTATATAGTCTGAATGGATATAGGTGTCTGTGCAACAGCAAAGTAACCTACAACTGTCAAAAAGACAGCAAAAAGCTTTTTCTATGCTTCTGATAGATGACGAGAAAGACGTACTTACGGTTCTAAAGCGCTCGCTTGAGCTTAAAGGAATGAACACCTATGGCTTTACCAATCCAGTTCTTGCAGTCGAGCATTTTAGAAATAATGCTGCCAACTATGACATCGTGGTAACTGACATTCGCATGCCACAGATGAGTGGCTTTCAGGTCGCGAGGGCTGTTAAGGAGATAAGACCAGATATCAAACTTGCGTTAGTCACAGCATTTGAAATAAACAAATCAGAGTTTGAGAAAGTCTTGCCATCTACAAAGGTGGACGCCTTTATCACAAAACCAGTCAAGCCAGATACGTTTGTTAAAATAATAAATGATCTTGGATCTGGTTAAAAAGCGGAGCATATCTGGGTAGGTATTACTGATTAAGCAGTTCTCTGACAAAACCTTTACCGATGCCAACGCCGTATCCTTCCGTTTGTCCGACAATAGCTCCTCTTGTCGGTAACCCAAAAACGCGTCGACATAGCCTGCTGCAATCTGTCTTCCTATAGGGAATAGCGAAAAAAGATGATTGCTTGATCCAATGCATAACCTTTTTTGATATAAAACAGTATTGATGTTATGCTAAAAATGGTTGAAATGGATGAAAATGTGACTCTTGCTGCACAACTGGAAGAGAATAGTGGTGGGCGCTCTGTTATCTTGATTAACAAATTCAATGTCAAGCCAGAAGATGCAGAAAATCTGCTCAAAGCTTGGGCGGCTGACGCAGCATACCTAAAGCAGAAGCCAGGCTTCATCTCCACACAGCTTCATCGCGGCATTGGAGGAAGTTGTGTGTTTATCAATTACGCAGTATGGGAGTCTGTTGAGCATTTTAAACAGGCGACCAGCGATCCGGGATTTAGGTCAGCGCTTGCACATTATCCGGACAGTACCGTGGCGTCACCTCATCTCTTTAGGAAAGTTGCAGTGCCTGGAATCTGTGTGGACTGAATAATAATATCATGTTGTCAGAAAAATGAAATAAAAGGAATTGATGCCACAATCATTACAACTGTATATGTAGCGAATATCATTTTTTTCAGTTATTGTATTGATCTCTATATCTCTCTCACTTTCCTAAATAGTAGCTAGTTATCTGGTTGCAGAAGAAAATTCGATTGCTTTATCTCAGAGCCTCGCCAAATATCCACGGTTGCAGCAGCAAGAAAGGAAAAAAATAGAGAACACATAGACATAAATCATCACAGAATAACAAATTCGAAGTTAGCAGCAGGAAGAAAAAAAGAGTGGTTGATGAAAAAAAGGCTAAATCAGCGGCAAGAAAAAATAATAAGAAAGTTATACTGGCGTGTATTTTCCAATCCCTTGTCTCTCCGTTATCCTACCTTTATCATACCATTCCGAGATGACTCGGTCTACCTTGCTCTCAGTCCAATTGGTCTGAGGTAGCATGGTAAGAACGGATGTTACCTCTCCGATGGTGAAATAGCCTTTATCTTGTCCTTTCTCATCTAACATTGCTTTTTTTATTGCTTCCTTTAGTTGG
>DATMWK010000054.1:0-3121 GCA_035562555.1 Nitrososphaera sp.
AGGCGGTGGAGCCCCGGAGGCCTATACCGCATCAAAGCTCAGGGAGTGGACAAACACACTCTCAGGCAGGGAGCAGATTGCTGCGGAGAAATTTGCAGAAGCCTTGGAAGTGATACCCCTGTCTCTTGCAGAGAACGCTGGAATGGATCCTATTGACACACTCACAGAGCTTCGCTCAAAGCAGAGCAAGGGTAGCAAGTGGACAGGTGTCGACGTGCGGAACGCCAAGGTTGGCGATATAAGCAAGTTGGACATAGTAGAGCCGCTTGTAGTGAAGGAACAAGTAATCAAATCTGCCACGGAAGCCGCATCGATGCTACTGAGGATCGACGACGTCATTGCCTCCAGTAAGTCAGCCGGTGGAGGACCACCAGGACCACCAGGAGCCGGAATGGGCGGAATGGGCGGAATGGGCGGAATGGGCGGAATGGGCGGAATGGAGATGTAAGCCTCCTCCAATAACTCTTCTTCTCTCTCCTCCATTACTTTTTTAATTCCACCCCTACCACTTCTTTTATCCAGCTACCTGTTTCTTGCATGCCCAATAGTTTGGTCAAAAATTCTTCCCATGATATCCCACCATATGCGTTAACCCATCCTTTGTAGTGATTGATTATGCTATCAAATGCTTGTTTGTGGTGCAGGCAATATTTGTTGTCTAGCAGGGCTTTTCGGTGGCAGGCAATGCATTTAGTAGTAGTCATGGAAGGTTTATTTATAGTCAGGATTTTTAAGAGTTATAACAACATCATGCTTACGACCCCTTCTAAAGTTGTGTGGATAGTCGCTGTAGCATACTTGACTACATTCTTTGCACTTGCCTCAGGCATGATAAATTCTTTGATTGAGGGAAGAGGTATCAACAGATTCATGATTCCATCGCGATCTGCCCAGACCATTGGTGAGACCGTAGTCTTTACACTGCTTCTCTTCATGGGCATGGCAGGCGCCTTCATGCTCTATTATTCAGGAAGATCGGCAAACCCAAAGGTACAGAAAGCGATGCTGATAGCAGGATTTGGCGTGTTAGGGATTGCCCTTCTGGTGGGATTCATACTTATAGGAGTCAAACTGTGATAGAGTTGCACTTGTATACAAGTATCTGACCCGCTTCAATCGATTCATGTTGTACTATTTTGAGCGCTAAGTCGCCTTTATGCCAGTCCACGCTTAATTTCACTGCGCTCTTGTGTTGGAGGAGTCTGCGACTTGCAGGCGACTGGACCCAGCCACCTTCTTTTCTATAGCGAAGCATGCTTGTAGCAAGAACAGGAACATCTACATCGACTCCACGCCGGACTAGCAGCATTATCAAGACAGAAAGCAGATGGTTCAGAGTGCTCATTCTCTGCCATATCGGAAACAGGGTGTAAAAGCTATTTACAGAATCGAAAATCACAAGCGAGCTATGGTGCATTGATTCAAGCACGTCTTTCATCATGGCAGCAAGTCGGCCCTCTGACGGCAAATAGATGTCGACGCTATTTGTATGCAAGCACCCTGCATTGAAATACGCTGTAAATGTGGTGTCAAGGTCAATATAGATGACTCTATCAAACTGCGACGTCAAATGTGCCGTATAGCATAGCTTGGCATATGGGTCGGTAAACATTAGCGTATTTAAGCCGTCCAGGCTCAATACCTTGCTAGAGTGCACTTGCTATTCTATTGCAGGAGGTTGAATATAATGTGAGTGAAATTGACTATAGCCAGCTAAGAGATAATGACTATCCAATAACAAGGAAGACTATGTATATGAATAATGGAGCCATTGCTCCAACGCCGCTATCTACCATCAAAGCAATGACTGATTTTATGCTTATATGTGCAGAGGGGGGCCCTGACTCACCTAGCATCTCTGATTATAGCATATCACTCCTTGACGAGTTGCGGACAAGGATAGCCCACCTGATCAACTGTAATAATGATGAAGTAGTGCTTGTGCAGAGTACAACTGAGGGTCTCAATATCGTAGGGAACGGACTGGACTGGAAGACCGGTGAGGCAATAATAGTAAGGGGAGGCAGACATGAGCACTATGCCAACTATTTGCCATGGGTTGCACTGTCACAGAAAAAAAGGTTGCAATTAAGAGAACTCGCTATGACTGACGAAAATGGATACTTTGACCTTGGCCAGCTTGAAAAACTGGCCAAAGGTTCCAAGCTCATTACACTAAGCCATGTGCTTTACAACACTGGAGCCGTAATGCCAGTTGAAGAGGTCGGCAGGATTGCGCAGGAAAACGACGTCCTGTTTTGTGTTGATGCAGCACAGAGTGCAGGCACTATTTCAGTTGATGTCAAAAAGATCAGATGTGATTTTATGGCATTCCCAGGCTTCAAGTGGCTTTGCGGTCCGACAGGCATAGGTGCGTTCTATTGTAGCAAGAGGGCATCCGAAATGTTGGAGCCACCTGAAATCGGCGGCGAGTCTGCCACTTTGTCTGATCAGAACATCATCACGTATTTGGACACGCCAGCCAGATTTCAGGCGGGCTTTCGTAATTTTCCTGGAGTAGCAGGACTTGAAGCATCTTTGCGCTATATCCTTAGGATTGGGCTCGAGAGGATAAGGAAGAAGAATATGAATATTGCTAACATCCTTCGTGAAGAAATAGCTAAGATCCCTGCAGTCAAAATGTATGGTCCTGATGATGAAAGCAAGCGTTCGTCTATAGTCACATTCATGCCGCCTAAGGCCGACTCGTCAACATTAGTAAGACAGCTTGAGCAAAACCGCATAATATTTGCAGCTAGAGATATTGGAGGCGGAAAGAAAGCAGTGAGAGCGACCCCCCACTTTTTTAACAGCGAGGAGGAGGCATCAATTATAGCAAACTACGTTAAAGGCCTGCTTCGATAATCAGATCTTTTTTGTTGACTGTTCGCCCTGGCCCTCAATTACAATCATAGTCAATGTCGAACGTACTTTGTCTATTCTTCTAACATGCCAAGTTATTGTTTCTCTTAGTTTATCCATAGAATCAGAGCTTATTCTAGCGATTATGTCATAAACGCCATATACACCTGATACTTCAACTGTTTCCGGCAATTTTTTTATTTCTCGAATTATTTCCTCTTCAGAGCCCAAGTCGCAATTGATAAGGACATATGCTGTT
>DATMWK010000055.1:0-8341 GCA_035562555.1 Nitrososphaera sp.
CCCTTCGAGCTGAGAATTGATGAGGCTTCAGACACACTCGACGTTCCTTCGAACTTTTGTACGGTTGCTGATGGGTTGGGCACGTCCACTGATGCAAGTCTATCTTTTTCATAGATTTCCACCGGTATACTGTGTTCTATAGAGAACTCTTCAAGTCCCTTAACCTTTGCTTTGCGATTAATTGATGCAAGGTTCCTGATGCTTTGAAAGGAGAGCCCATTTTCTTTGAAAACTGTATCGATGCCCGATTTTATTGTTTGTTTGCTTGTGTCCCAGTGCAAGCCTATTCCAACTACCAGGGACTTGGGTCGATAAATAACAGACTTCTCTATAGTAGTTTCGTCAAAAACCAATTGGTCAGAAATTATAAGCCCCGCCTTGAATTCCTGCGATTTTATTTTATCGATACTGTCTACGATGGTAACATTTCCTGGAAGCGGTCCATGCCACCAATTCCTTTCACCTGCATCTTGATATATAGCAATTTTTTCTTCATTGACCATGAACGCACTTACCTTTGTCACATTCTCAAAATTATCAATTGTCCAGTTAAACTCCTTTCCTACAAGGTCAACTGCAATGGTCTCATTGACATCTGCAGCAGTTGTGATTACTGGCTGTGCGCCAAGAAATGAAGCTACTAATCTCGCAAGTGCATTTGCTCCTCCAAGATGTCCTGAGAGTGCACTTATGACATTATTTGCCCTGTCATCGATGACTAGTACAGCAGGATCTCTCTTTTTATCAATGAGGTTCGGAGCCACCATTCTGATTACAGCTCCAAGGGAAAATATACAGATCAGTGCATCATAACTCTTGAAAAGTTTTCCGACAAGCTGCGTGCTTTGCTCAGAAAACCAGACAACGTCATTGCCACCATCATTATGCTTTGCTGGCACGTATATCTCTACATCGGGCATTCTTTGTTTTATCCTGCGGGCAATTTCGATGCCATGCCTAGTGATAGCGACAATAGCCGTTTTTGTAATCATAAGGCAATCTTAGCAGAAACTAAAGGGGAAATAATCTTTTGCATACCAGTAAACGATAATAGAGTCATGTTTTCTTGATGAGATAGGAGTTTGGGTCTTCTCTCTAGGCAATCGTACTCAATGTCAATGTCCCTCGTCTTGATACCCTTAGCATTATCAGCTTATACACACTTGTGGAACCCTGTGGGTTTTCCTAACCTTTACTACGACGAGGGAGTCTACATGCGAAGAGCTATGCATGTCATGGAAGGTCTTGGACCCCAAGAGGCCTATTATTATGATCACCCCTTTTTTGGACAAATATTTCTGGGCGGCATGCTATCAATTATTGGCTATCCAGAATCATTAAATCCTTCTGCAGATCTACATACAATAGAGTCACTCTACAAAGTTCCCAGAATCTTAATGGGAATATTGGCCGTTATTGATACTTTTCTCATCTACAAAATCTCAGAGCGTAGGTATAACAAAAATGTTGCCTTATTTGCTTCGATTCTCTTTGCAGTATTGCCTGTAACGTGGTTTACTAGAATGATATTGTTAGATTCCATCCTCCTGCCGTTCCTTCTCCTTTCAATATTGATGGCAGTTTATACTAAAAAATCAAAGTCAGAAAAAAATAACAATAACAACAACAACAAAAATAATATTTTAATTGTGTTGTCAGGAGTATTCCTGGGCATAGCCATTTTTACAAAGATTCCTGCGTTTACCATGATCCCCTTAGTAGCTTTTCTTATTTATCGGAATAATAATAATAGAAGCCTTAAAGCCCTTGGGACATGGTTTATTCCTGTAATACTGATTCCCGTAATTTGGCCCGCTCAGAGCATACTAGCAGGTACATTTAACTCATGGATAAATGACGTGCTTTGGCAAATAAATAGAGAAAATGCTGGTCTGCCTTGGATCGTATTTCTCTTAGCTATTACTGATCCCTTTATTTTTGCAGCAGGATTTGGTGGCATAGCTTATTCGTTTGTGAGAAGAGACTATTTCGTTCTTTTATGGACTCTTCCATTCATAGCATTCCTTGCTGCTGTGGGGTACACTAACTTCTTTTATTGGATTCCGATTCTGCCCGCGCTCTGCATAGGAGCAGCTAAACTATTATTTGATATAACAGAAAGGACTAAAAAAATTCCACAAAAGGCGCTTACAATTGCCATACTTTTATCAACTGTTGTTTTTGGACTAACTAGTACTACATTGCTTATTGTCACGGATGTTACGTCGGCTCAAATCGAATCCGCGGCTTATGTTGCTAGGTATTTGGACGAAACGGGAGATAGCGCAGTTGGAGATCCAACCATAATTTCAAACCCAATTTATTCTTGGATATTCAAGTATGTATTCGATAAGGACCATATACTCTCCGATTATCGAGACATGATTTATTCCCCTATAGACACTGATAAAGGTAGAGTTCTTGTAATAGACGATCCAAGATTCAAACTCGATATCGGAAATGAAGACAACCAACTGCTCCATCAGCTCTATAGTAATACAAGCACGATTGCAACATTTAAAGGCAAGGTGACCAATTTTGATTTAGGCTTATACCCTTACACTAGTATGGTAGAAAACTATGAGGGAAGTGAGGTTGGAATCAGAGTTAATAATTGACATTCATAAGGTTTTTAAAACTCACACAAAACATGAGCTAAGTAATAAAAGGTATGGCAAGTTGGCAACCGATACCGGCTCTGGTAAACCGCAGACTGTTGTTTGCTGGAATATTTCTTATAGCTCTATCTGGTCTAGTACTTGAGGTATCCATAACAAGAATATTTTCTGCCGCGATATGGTACCATTTTGCCTTTGTAGCAGTATCTGTAGCCCTTGTGGGCCTTGGAGCCTCAGGACTAGTCGTACATCACCGGGTAAAGAAGCTAAAAGGTAAGTGGGCCGAGAACCTAACTATATACTCTGCTTGGGGCATAGCCATCTTTATTCCCATAACTCTTTTTGTTATGCACGCACTAGCTTCGCAGGTTATCTACCTTCCTTTGTTCATGTTTCTCTTTTCGGTGCCATTTTTCTTAATCGGGATAATAATATCTGCAGCATTCAATGCATTTGCCTCTGTAGCTGGAAGACTATATGCTGCTGATTTAATTGGTGCATCTGCGGGGGCTCTTCTAGTGGTCTTGTTTTTGGTGCTTACAGGGGGTGAAGGTGCGACTCTTATAGTTGGATTAATAGCTTCCATAGGCGGCACTATATTTTCTAGGATTGCAAAGAATACCAAAAAAACTATTGTGAGCCTTATGTTTGTAGCATTTGCTTTATCACTTATTTTGCTTAATCATGCTACGCAGATCTTTGCAATACCAACAGATCCGACGGCTCAGAAAGACCTGCCAATATATCTACGTGAGCATCCTGGTTCAAGAATAGTCAAGACCGAGTGGAACTCATTTTCACGAATAGACGTAGTTGAAGGAGGTACTAACCCCGAGGGGCTAGTAGCAAAGGTCTTTATCGACGGCGGCGCTGGAACCAACATTATATCTTGGGACGGCAACACTGGAAGCAGACAAGAACTTTCTACCTGGATGCAGTACCTACCCTTCAAAATGATGCAAGATCCAAAGGTTCTCGTGATCGGATCTGGGGGCGGGAGAGACGTGGTTGCTTCATTAGTAAGCGGGAGCAAAGATGTGACATCGGTCGAAATAAATCCAATAATCTATGAAACTGTTAAAAGCTATGGCGATAGGGCTGGAAACGTATACTCCCATGAACATGTAAGATCATATGTGGATGAGGGGCGAAGCTTCATAACCCGTTCTTCTGAAAAGTATGATATTATTTACGTACCCTTTGTCGACACCTGGGCATCTGTATCTTCAGGCGGCCTAAGCGTTTCAGAAAACTTTCTATACACATTGGAAGGATTCCAACAATATTATGATCACTTAACTGATAGAGGCAAGATCGTTACAGTCAGATGGCTGATCGATGCCCCAAGATTTATTAGCACCTATGCTAAACTGCTTGAACAAAACGGTATACCACAGGATCAACTATACAGGCATCTTATCATGGTGACGTCGGATTCATATACGCAAGACCCAAGTGTGACAATGGTCATCTTTTCTAAGTCCCCATTTACCGATGAAGAGATCGGATTCCTTTCACAATCCTTTTCTCAATACGAATACAAGCCGATCCTAGTTCCAGGACAAATAATGCGAGAGCCTTACTCCGCTCTTCTTAATGGACAAATCAACCTTGACCAATTTTATGGTATGTTTAATACAAAGGTGTACCCAGTAACGGACGATAATCCATATTTCTTATCCTTTGAGAAGCCACTGCCCCGAGCGGTAGAAGTTCTACTCTACGCCAGCTTTGGGATCGTAGCGATATTTCTGCTAGTACCCTTTGCGTGGATGAAACAGAGAGGAAAAGAAGAAGGCATAAACAAAAGCGAGATTGGAACTACGACTGTAATACCATATTTTGCAGCACTGGGGATGGGATTTATCTTGATAGAGCTCGCGCTCCTGCAAAAACTCATCCTTTTAATGGGCAATCCTACGATGACTTTTGCACTATTGCTGTTTACTCTGCTCATATCAAGTGGAGCAGGCAGCCTGTTCAGCTCAAGAATTGCAAAGAATAATATGAAAAATTTGGTGTTTGTAATAGGAGGTATCGCTGGACTGGGGATATTGTACGTCTTTTTCCTCCCGCACATAATATATTCAACTATTGCAGAACCTGTTGAGATAAAAGCTATAGTAAGCATTGCTATCCTAGCTCCTATTGGATTTCTGATGGGCATGCCCCTTCCTACAGGCATGCGTTTGCTAAAGGTACATAGACCAGATTACATACCATGGATGTGGGCGGTTAACGGCGCATTTTCTGTTTTGGGCGCGGTACTTGCCATAGCAATTGGGATTATGTACGGTTCATCTCTAGCGATGGTCCTGGGTATCTTGATTTACCTAGTCGCTCTTGGAATATCCTTTGCATCAAAGAAAAAGACCATCACACAAGTCGCAACATAAGGCCGCTGCCTTGCTTATAAGGTTGACTAAGACACCTCAGTTGCAATTTTGACCTGCGAATAAAGTGGTAGAGGAAAAAGATAGTAGAGTTGGCTAGTTGAGATTCATACTTATAATAAGGTGTATAAAAAAGACACCCACATAATAGGGCGACAATCCAAGAAGAAAATCAGAGACTCCCAAATCAGAAATAATACATTGAGGTTTGGTACAAAGGGAATTTTGCATGATCTAATTTGATTTTTTACATGGATGAGAAGGTTTTGTCTACCAAATGTTCGAGCAGCACAAAAATCCCGTTAATATTGACCGTCATTTTTTTTTGGAAACCTGCCTATCACGGTGCCGTCAAAATCAAACAATATAACTTCAATTTGGAGCTGCCCCTTTGCATGTTCATGCATCAGCTCCGATACCGTTTTGCATACGTGGTCATAATACCTGACAATATTGTTCTTTTTGATTATCTCTGAAACATGTCTTGCAGTGTTTGCACGACCAATCTCTTGGATCACATTTGCCGGAGCATCACATTCTGCTGCAAGCCGTGCCATGAAATCCATGTCAACATGAGAGCCGGCTACATGGGTCTGCTTTATACCCATTGCCATTTTAGTTAGTTTACCAATAAAGCCGGCAATAATCACATGCCTTATACTCATTTTGTTTGCGCACTGTTTTATTGAGTAGCCTGCAAAGTCACCCATCTGAATAAAGCAGTGGTCTGGCAGTTTGAATAGCTTTTTGGCAAAGTCTTCACTCCTTCCTCCAGTGGTAAGGACTACAATATCAGCACCCATAGCAGTTGCAACATCAAGACCTTGTCTTATTGAAGCAGCAAATGATGCAGTAGAGTATGGAAGAACTAGGCCAGTAGTGCCAAGTATAGAGATACCGCCTAAAATCCCCAGGCGCGGGTTATCCGTCTTTTTGGCAATTTCTTCTCCGTTTGGTACAGAAATTACTACGTCAACGCCTAGCTCTTCCAGGTGATGTCTGGCAACTTCACGAACTGCCTGTTCTAGCATCTTTAAGGGCGTCGGATTTATGGCAGGCTTGCCAATCTCAAGACCTAGGCCTGGCTTTGTTACTCTGCCTACTCCCTCACCGCCGTCGATGTAGATATTACTTGCTTTTTTATTGAAAGACACTGTCGAGCATATCGCTGCACCATGCGTAGCGTCTGGATCATCTCCACCATCTTTTATTACTGCGCAAGTGACCTTACCAAGATTTTCCTTCTTTGTCCACGCAATCCTGAGCGTCGCCGTCCCCCCCTTTGGCAATGACACATCCACCTGTTCTATTGGCTTGCCGTTAATAAGCGCAAATAGTGCTCCTTTTGTAGCGGCTGCTGCAGTAGTGCCAGTTGTGTAGCCTGTCCGAAGAGTCCCTTTGCGCTTCTTATCCTCTATTTCTCGTGGGAGGTTCTGTTCCTGCTCTGCTAACTTTTCTAAGTCTTGATCTTTGTCAAGAAACATTATTTCTTCACTGTGCCTCCATCTGCAACTATAGTGTTATGTATGGCAAATGCAAAATTTACTGTAGACCTGCTTGCAACAATTGTGAAAAGTTGTCTTGAGTCCCCCGCCATCTTCCTTGAATTCTCTAACGTTGTCTTTTTCCCTTCAGACAGTGTCGCGGAGGAAAACCTATCTCGAACAAAGATGCTGCTAAGCGTGAAATTATATAGTCGGATATTCTTGTCACCGTGCTCTAGTGCAATTTCCTTTGTCCTTGTAGTTAGTCTAGACTTCGCAATGCCATAGACAGTAATGGATGTGTTGCGTGCAATTGCCGATTTTGAGGCAATATTGATTATCCGTCCGCCGGCTTCTCTGGCGCTGCATCCGTTATTAATCCCGAATGAAATCATGGATTGCAAGAGTCTACAAGTATCTCCCGGGTCAATGTCGATAACTTTTTTACGATCTTCTTGTGTGGCTTCGTGAGACCTCTTGTCCTGTGTCTTTCGCTCGAAAGGATACCCCAACTTATCGACCAACTTATTAATATGCCTATGTGTTTCTGCCATGTGATGCATAAATTTTGCTACGCCCTGAATATTTCTGGCGCCAGATCTTTGAGAGTGTGTCTTACCTTTTTTCCCGATGCCGTAATTTGCTCCACGTGATATACTTGAGCACATAATGACTGTCGCACCAGTTTTGCCTAACTCTTTTGAGATCTGGCTGCCAAGGGCCCTACTCAGACTGCTAACCGTCATACCCTTGTCGTGTAGCAACTAGCAATTTATGGTAACACGCTATTTTTAATATTGTCAGCCTACCGAAGAGCTTTTTATGCCTCTTACTGTATATGGTCTTTGCCTCGAAGGTATAAATTTCAAAAGACAGCGGGAATAGGTAGCAAAATCAGAAAAGTGTTTAGAGGGACGCAGAGACAACCACAAGCCGAACTTGAACAAAAAACAAGAGGAACTTATCCTGGTGAAGTATAAAGAGGCGAGACGTATCATACTTCGCAAAATAATTCACCTTTCAATCCCCATAGGTGGGAGACTCCCTGAGTGAACTACAAGAAGAAGGACCTTCTACCATACTCTGATTTCTTTTTTTATTCCGTCGAGGCATATTCTATAGTTGTCCAGTATATCTCGACCGACCAGTGCCTTAGCTGGCGTGGGCTCTGGCAGATCTAGACATCCAACATGAATGTTGTCATAGATTTTGTCAAAAATCTCTATTGAAACCTCATAATAGGGAATGTATATTATCCCTGCTCCAGTTGCTGTCTCGTCGCTTCCTGCAAATGAGAGGTTCATCTCATTTGCAATATACGTAGGGATAATTGTTTTTGACGAAGCAAAATCTAAGTGAGCATCGACAACAATTTTTTTGTTGCTGCCTGCATCAATTATACCTACACAGACCAACGGGAGATTGTTCTTGTATTGAATTTTTGTGACGCTTGGTTCTCCTTGTCCTCTTACTTCTTCTCTCATATTAAATTCAGACCAACTGGATGCTGTGATCCTGTTTTATTACAGTAACTAGCTCTCTTATATCCTATCATTATTCGCGTTCATCGTAGAACAAACAGCCCTTGACCGGATGCAAAGCAAATCGAAAATGAAAGATTAAAGTAGTCCCTAGATCGATGTATATAAGATATATGGTACGCAAGTTCGAAGAATGGTGGAATACTGTTCCTGCTGACTTGAAGCAAAAAGCTCGCAAAGGTGACGAATCAAACAAGCCCTTACTCAACCAAGTTAACTATGTTCTTCTGCATCTTCATTTGGCAGGCAAGCATGACGCCAAGCCAACACATGATGAGCTGAAGGATTGGCTACATAGTGGCCAA